>CALJCO010000001.1 GCA_938023905.1 uncultured Collinsella sp.
ATGATGCCAAAACGGTCACCCGTGAGGAAGTGTTGGGTTCGAGTGCTATGGACAATGTTCCAGCATGCTGGGATCGAACTCGCTAGCCGGAATCACACGGTACCCATGGCGCAGAAGCAGATCGACAAAAACGCCGTTACCCTTGGTGATCGTACCGCTGAACGTGCCGTCGTAGATGCGACCCGCGCCGCACGAGGGGCTACGGTCTTGAAGGATGCAGGCAGCGATCTCGGACGGGCCGCCCTCCTGCTCGCACATATCGAGCGCACGTTGGGCGCCCAGGCGAAACTCGCGATCGACTGAGTTTCCCTCGCAGGTGCGGACCTCACCGTCCACAATCTCGGACGGCTTGCGCGGCGTGGGCAGGCCACCAAAGACCTCGGGGCACACCAGCAGAACCTCGGTCCCCGTACGCTCGCAGGCCTCGACCAACGCGCGATGGTAATTATCGAGCCCGTTATATTTGCAGCTCTCTCCCATCAAGCAGGCACTCACCACGATCTTCATACATATCCCTCCCAAACAAAACGCCCCATTTGAGATAGAAACTCAAATGGGGCGATTGACACTGCGCAACTAGTATTACTGCTGCTTCGGCATCAGCGGATTCTCGCGCGTGAGGAGATTCATAAACTCCTCGCCCGTGATCGTCTCCTTCTTGTACAGATAACGAGCCAGCTCGTGGAGCTTAAACTTGTTCTCCTTCAGGATCTGCAGGGCGCGATCGTGCGCATCCTCAATCAGCTTTGCGACAATCGCATCCACGCGCTCGGCCGTACCGGGGGCACAGGTGAGCGACGTGTCCTGGTTGAGGTACGCATTCTGGACGGTACCGAGCGCCATCATGCCAAACTCATCGGACATGCCAAAGCGCGTCACCATGTTACGGGCGAGCTTGGTGGCCTGCTCGATATCGTTGGCGGCACCGGTCGTCATCTCACCAAAGATGAGCTCCTCGGCAGCACGGCCACCGCAATAGACGGCGAGCTTGTCCAGGACCTCTTGGCGCGTCGTCAGGAAGCGCTCGTCCTCCTCGACCTGCATGGTGTAACCCAGAGCGCCGCTCGTGCGCGGCACGATGGTGATCTTCGTGACTGGCGCGGAGCCCTTCTGGCGGGCGGCAACGATGGCATGGCCGATCTCGTGATAAGAAACGACCTGCTTCTCGTGGTCGGACAGCACCGTGGACTTGCGCTGCTGACCGGCGATGACGACCTCCACCGACTCCTCGAAGTCGTCCTGGGTTGCACGCTTGCGACCCTCGCGAACGGCGCGCAGGGCGCCCTCGTTGATGATATTGGCCAGGTCGGCGCCCGAGGCACCGGGCGTGGCGCGGGCAATCGCGGTCAGGTCGATCGGCGGCTGTGTCTTCACGCTCTTGGCATGCAGCTCGAGGATGTTCTTGCGACCGGTCAGGTCGGGCAGTTCAACGGGAATACGGCGATCAAAACGACCGGGGGGCAACAGGGCCGGATCGAGACTGTCGGGGCGGTTGGTGGCAGCGAGAACGACAATACCCTTGTGGTTATCGAAGCCGTCCATCTCGGTTAGCAACTGATTGAGCGTCTGCTCGCGCTCGTCGTTGCCGCTAAAGCCACCGCCATCGCGCTTCTTACCGATGGTATCGATCTCATCGATAAAGACGATGCACGGGGCCTTTTCCTTGGCCTGCTTAAACAGATCGCGAACCTTAGCGGCGCCGCGGCCGACGAACATCTCAACAAACTCAGAGCCCGAAATGCTAAAGAACGGAACACCGGCCTCGCCGGCAACAGCCTTGGCAAGCAGGGTCTTACCGGTACCCGGAGGGCCAACAAGGAGAGCACCGCGCGGCAGCTTGGCGCCGATCTCCTCGTAGCGCTGCGGCTTCTCCAGAAAGTCGACGACCTCCTTGAGGGACTCCTTGGCCTCTTCCTGGCCAGCGACATCCTTAAAGGTCACGCCCACGTCCTTGGAGGCGATCACGCGCGCGCCGGACTTACCCAGACCGCCGCCGCCAAAACCGCCGCCGCCAAAGTTCATCGACGGACCGTCATCACCCATGGCCTTCTTCATGCGGCGGTTAAGCCACCAGCCGATGAGGAAGAAAATCGCCATGGGAAGAATGAGCGTAAGCAGGTAATAGGTCATCAGACCCGAGTTCTTATCGGGAACGACCGACTCAAGCGAGGCCCCGGACTCAAGCACGCGATCGGTAAAGCCCGCGTCATTCGGCACACCGGTCGTTTTGTAGGCGATGTTCTCGTCCTCGCCCTTCTTGGTGTAATAAATCGTGTAATCGTCCGTGTTGTACTCGACCTTGTCGACACTCTTCTTATCGAGCGCTTTGACAAACGTCGAATAATCGGTCTTCGTAATCTGCTGCGTGTGACCGATGTTGGGGAACAGAACGGTCGAGAGCACGAGGTAGACGACGAAGGCGATGAGCACGTAGAGGATCATATTCCGTCTACGTTTGTTGTCATCCATCTCCATCTGCTTGAACTCCATCTACTGGGGTTGATAATGGTTTCTAGAATACCCAACCCGGACGGCGATAAACCGACGCCGGGCACGAAAGGACAGAGATGGCATCACTGGAAGTCGGCAAGGTTCAAATCTATACGGGCGACGGCAAGGGCAAGACGACGGCCGCGCTGGGGCTCGCGCTGCGCGCCACAGGCTATGGACTTAACGTGCTCATGCTTCAGTTTGCCAAGAAGCTGCACTGCGCCGAGCATGATGCGGCGCCCCGTTTGGGCCTGCGCATCGTACAAGCCGACCGTGACACGCCCGAGACTTGCGCCGCGCAGATCATGGAGCTCGCACGCGAGCAGATTAGCCAGGTCGACGTGCTGATCTTGGATGAGCTGGGAGAAGCCATGCGCCGCGGCTTTGTGACGCGCGAAGATGTCGAAGCGTTGATCGCGATGAAACCAACCACCACGGAGCTCGTGCTCACCGGCCGGGGCTTGCTGCCCCTCGCCGACCTTGCCGACCTGGTAACCGAAATGCGCCCCGTCAAACACTACTTCGACGAAGGCCTCCTAGCTCGCCAAGGCATCGAATACTAGTCATTGGAAACGTTCTTAAATGTCTAGTCGTTGGGGACACTCTTTCTTGGGGAAAGGGCAAAATCAGGGCCCTAAAACTCACGCCACCCCGACGTGCCATTCGCAACCGTTGCGCGGCCAAGACCAACCGCCCTAACAATTTGATTAACCGTAAGGCCTGATTTCCGCATTTTACAAAGAATCGGCCTGCGTTCGGCTGGAGTCATCGCCTTAATGTCGGAAAGAGAAACAGGAAAAGCAATCTCCTTCGCGATTTTGAGCACTTCATCGTCAAGAACACGAGGACGGGGCTCGGCGTCATACGGCGCGCTCTCTAGTCGCTCATCAAGATAATGCCGATATTCAAGCGATCCGCCCACGAGATCCAACACGATGCCAGGATCGCAAAACCCAAACCCATCATAACCATACGCATATGCCCGATAGCTGGACCAGCGATAATTATCGACAGCCGAAACACCCGCCTTAACGGGATTCATATGGATGTAATCAGCGAGCGCAATTGCCTGGATATCGTTCTCAACTGGAATGTTCTTAAACCGATCCTGAAACAAATGCCCGACCCGATCGGTTTTACGATTAAAGTATTTGACGTACGAGGTAAGGATACCGCTCATGCAAGATGAGATTCTTCCGTTAGGGTCATCAACCATGAGATGAAAATGGTTCGACATGAGACACCACGCAGTAACGCCGATACCATTCCCAACAAGCTTATCCTCGAACAGCGTGAGCATCCGATAGCGATCTTCATCGTCTTCGAAGATGCAGATGCCGCCATTACCACGCGCGATAATGTGGTTATAGCCCGTTAACGAAACGACTCGGCCTGTTCTTGGCATATCATCCTCCCATCACAAACCCACCGGGCAACATCTGATGTGCGCGGACGATATAATTTGCTAAGCCCGTGCTGACAGTTTACAAGGGCATGCATGACAACCTGGATGAAAACCAGAAAATCGTGTCGCAAAGAGTGTCCCCAACGACTAGTCATTTAAGAACGTCCCCAACGACTAGCCGTTTAAGAACGTCCCCAATGGCTAGGCAGTGGCGCGGCCGAGCCAGTTGCCGCTGTGATGGTAGACGGTGAACATCGTGGCGGTGATTACCCAGGTTACGGGGTAGACCAGCAGCAGATGCTCGAGCGAGGGATCGAGCGGCATAATCGCGAACACCCAGGCCACGCGGAGCACGACCGTACCGAAGATCGTGAGCATCATAGGCTGGAAGCTCACGCCGGCGCCACGGATGGAGCCGGACGCGTTTTCGATAATCGAGAAAATCGCGTAGAACGGTGCAATGAAATGAATGGTGTGGGCCGAAATCGCGGCATCGTCGATAAACAAACGCGAAAGTGGGCCCGAGAACACCATCAGCACGGCAGAGAGACCACCGATCAGCACAAACGAAAGCACGAGCGACGTGTGGTATCCCTTTCGCATGCGATCGTAATTGCGCGCACCAAAGTTCTGCGCCGAGAACGTGGTGATCGACACACCGAGCGCCTCGGTCACCATCCAGATCATGCCGTCCAGGCGGCTGGAAAGGCCCCAAGCAGTCGTGACATCGGCTCCAAACGAGTTGACTGACACCTGGATCAGCACGTTCGAGATCGAATATGCCGCAGACTGAACACCCAGCGGCAAGCCGCACGAAAGCATGCTCTTGCAGATACCGGGGTCAATACCGAGCTTGAAGAGCGAAAGACGCCACGCACCCGGAGCGCGCATCATGCGAACCACAATCATCGTGGCATTGGAGCAAATGGTCAGTGCCACTGCGATGCCACAACCCAAGGCCTCCATATGCAACACGGCAACAAAAATGATATCAAGCACCACATTGACGAAGCAGCCGGAGGCAATAATGACCGCCGGGCCGCGCGTGTCGCCCACGGCGCGCAACAGCGCCGTCCCCATATTGAGCAGCAGCGCCGCGAACATGGCGGCAAAGTAGCAACGGCCATACGCCGCACCCTCTGCCAGCAGCTCATGCGGTGTATTCATCAACACGAGCATCGGCTCGACAAACACCAAGCCGAGAATGGAAATGACAATGCCGCCCACCAGCGCGAGCGACATGGCCGTATGGACCGATCGGCTCAGGCGCTCGTCATCGTGCTGGCCAAAATACTGGCCGGTAATAACGGCACAGCCAGCACCCACGCCGACACAAAAACCAATGCAGAGCTCCGTAAGCACCATCGTGGCCTGAATGCCACCCAACGCGAGCTTGCCGCCAAACTGACCGACGATATAGGTACCGATAAGCGTGTATGCCTGCTGAAAGAACGAACTAAAGAAAATGGGAACGCACAGCGACAGCAGCTGCTGCCAAATGACACCCTGCGTTACATCGATAGCCGTAGATTTCTTAGCCACACGCCCTCCCCACAAGCGTACGTCAAACAACAAAACATCAATTGAACGGCAAAGCCGCTAGCAGCTTGACACCGACCGAAGGCAGCAAAACCACCCCTAGCGACAAAGCTCGAGAGCACCCCGCTAGTGATACAGCCCTAGCTGGTAGTGGTACTCATTGCTCACATGCGGGCACAGCTGCCAAAAGGCGACAGCGCTTGCCGCGGCCACGTTGAGCGAATCGACCCCATGCGCCATCGGAATACGCACGGCGCGGTCGCAGCCTGCAATGGTCTTGGCGCCCAAGCCGGCACCCTCGGTGCCCATAAAGATCGCCAGGCGGTCAATCTCCTGCAGCGCGGGATCGTCCAACGACACCGAATCATCCGTCAACGCCATGGCGGCACACGAAAAGCCGGCATCGTGCAGCGCCCCCAGCCCATCATGCGGCCATACGCGCGCCTCGCTGCCAATGCGCGTCCAGGGCACCTGGAACACCGTGCCCATGCTCACGCGGGCCGAGCGACGGTACAGCGGGTCACAGCACGTGGGGCTCACCAAAATGCCATCGACGTTCAGTGCAGCCGCCGAGCGGAAAATCGCGCCGACGTTGGTGTGGTCGACAATGCCCTCGAGCACGCACACGCGCACCGGGCGCTCCCCCGCCGCCTCGACGACGCCACCCAAGAACTCATCGACCGGAATCTGACGCGGGCGACGAAACGCCGCGAGCGCACCGCGCGTCACGTTAAAGCCCGTCAACTGCTCCATGAGCTCCATCGAGGCCACGAACACCGGAACCGGACCCGCTCCCTCGCGCACGACAAGCTGCTCAAACAGTGGCATCATCTGGTCGAGCCAGCGTTCACCCAAAAGAAAGCTCAGCGGCTCGTATCCGGCGCGCACCGCACGCTCTATGACCTTGGCACTCTCGGCGATAAAGATGCCCTTTTGCGGCTCCAGCACGCAGCGCAGCTCGCGCTCGGTCAGTCGCACGTAGGCATCGAGCCGCTCGTCCTCGAGCGAATCGATTCGCAGCACCTCAACGGCATCAGTCATAGTGGCCAGCCCGCACCTTTCTTTGCAGCACCTATACAAATATCGGGGCAACGCCATGCGCCGCCCCGTAATTCATTTCATCCCGATAATACCGAAGGGATAATCGGTTTTACGCCTCGATGCGACGATACGTCACGAACTCATAATCGACACCCTCGTCGCCCTCACCGGTGGCAATCGTGGCAACCCCGTCGCGCCGCGCAACTACCCACGCAGGGTCGGCATCCAAATTGGGAAAATACGTATCCACGGGATGGACACAGTGGTTATGCGTGACCTCAGCCTCCACGCAGTACGGCAAAAACTGCCGATACACCTCGCCGCCACCGATCACCCACGCAACGGGCTCATCGGCTACCGCGGCGAGCGCTTCGTCGATGCTATGCACCACGTCAACGCCCTCGGGTGCGAAGTTATCGTCGCGCGTGAGCACGATATTGCGACGGTTCTTGAGCGGACGCCCGCCGGGAAAGCTCAGCAGGGTCTTGCGCCCCATAATGACCGGACACCCCTTGGTGCACGCCACAAAATGGCGCATGTCAGCACGATTGGACACGACCATATCGCCCTCGCACCCAATACCCCAGTCATTACATACGGCGACAATAGCAGAAAGCTTACACGTCATGAGCGCCACCTACACCGCAATGGGAATGTTCTTGACCTGCGGGCCGTGCTCATAGCCCTCCACGATCAGGTCGTCGGTCGTAAACGCATAGAAATCGTGCACATCGGGGTTAAGCGTTACCTTAGGCGCGGCAAACTGCGGACGCTCGATAAGCTCGCGGACGATATCGACATGACGGTCGTAAATGTGGGCATCGGCAATCACATGCAGCAACTCGCCGGGAATCATATCGACGGACTGCGCGACCATCATCAGCAAGATGGCATACTGGCACACGTTCCAGTTGTTTGCGGCCAAAATGTCCTGGCTGCGCTGGTTGAGAATCATGTTGAGTGTGGGCTTGTCGTCCTGTGGACGCTGCGTGACGTTATAGGTCACGCTGTACGCGCACGGATACAGGTGCATCTCGGACAGGTCGCTAAACACGTAGGTATTCGTCATAATGCGGCGTATGCTTCAGGTCATACAGCACGCGGTCCATCTGGTCAAAGTCACCCTCGGGATAATGGCTCTTCTGCCCAATCTGGTAGCCGTAAGCCTTGCCGATGGAGCCGGTCTCGTCGGCCCACTCATCCCAAATATGGCTGTTGAGGTCATGCACGTTATTGGACTTCTTTTGATAGATCCATTGGATCTCATCCATGGCAGATTTGAGGGCCGTACGACGCAGGGTAAGCGCGGGAAACTCCTCACGCAGGTCGTAGCGTGCCGTGACACCAAAGTTTTTAATGGTATAGGCAGGGGTGCCATCCTCCCACACCGGACGGACCTTTTGGCCCTCGGTGGTGGTGCCATGGTCCAGAATATCGCGGCACATGGTTACAAACTGTTGATCAGCCTTGCTCATTGACCCTCCTGTCAGTCGCCTACAAGCGAGATTCATTGTAGCCCAGACGCACGCGGCCCCACAGCCCAAACATAAGCCCTCATTTTCTGGCCTATGCCAGATAAGGGCCACGGGGGCTGCGGCTGCCACTAACGGCACGGCACCGCGAGCTCGGGGCGCGACGCTGAGCGCAACCCCACGGTCAAGGCCAACAACAAAGGCCACCCGGTAGCTTCCGGGTGGCCTTTGCCATATCAAGCTGGAATTACAGCCCTATTTCTTATTACGCATCTGCGCTTCCATCTGACGCAGCAGCTCCATATCGGACTTGGGGCCGCCCGTTCCCAGACCACCCATGCCGCCCAGACCCATGGCATCCAGACCGGGAATATTGGGCATGCGCATCTTTTTGCCCTTCTTGCCTTTTTTGCCCTTCTTGCCGCCGGCCTGTGCCTGATTGGCCATCGTGCGCATGCGGCCCATCATCTTATTCATCTCGCCCCACTGCTTCATAAGGCTATTGACCTCAGTGGGGGTCACGCCGGCGCCCTTGGCGATGCGGGCGCGACGCTGACCGTTGATGATGGAGGGACGAAGGCGCTCCTCCTTGGTCAT
>CALJCO010000002.1 GCA_938023905.1 uncultured Collinsella sp.
GGGGCGTTCGGTTAACTGCGGGAGCGTGCCGTCAGCTCAATGTGTTCGGTTGAGACCGGAAATCAACCATCAGGATTAAATACACTAGCTGTAGCAAACTCAAATCCGCCGCCAACTATATGGCATGACGAAAGGAGCACTGCACATACTGCAGCAAAGAACATCTTGGCCTTGCTGTCGTGGAATAAATAGAATGCAGCCACAAGCATAATGCCATACACACCGCCATCTAGTTTAGTGTATTCAGCTGCCAGTGCTGTCAAAACAATCAGAGCAGTTTCTGCGATGTATCTTTTCCGTTTTGAAAGACTTTGTATCTTTTCCAGAACAATCAAAAAGACCAAGGAAAGCAGGAGCTCACACATAACATTTTGTTGCCGAAGGTCGAATAGTTGCCCGGTTTGAACGAAATCGTATATGGGCTCCGCAATGATTGCGAAGACAAGCATATTTCGCAGGTACTTCTTTATGTCATGAGTATGCAAAAATCCCTCAACTATCAAAAAGCAAAATATGGGAAATGCAATTCTGCCAAGAACATGAAGCACATCCGAAGCCTCGCTTAGAATCGCCCACTGTTCGTCTGATATCTGACTGTACGATGCGTGAGTCATAATTCCATTGGTCAGGACGATCCTGCTTACATGATCGAGAACCATCGAAATGGCTGCTATTATCTTTAATGTGCTGCCGTTAATTCCGTATCTATCTGTTTTCATTTCGTTTTCCTTTCTTTGGGTGGGCCGTCAGGGGTTCAGCCTGCTCCGCAGGCTGCCGCTGCGGCGCTTTCGCGCCTTGCGCGCTGCGCTGGCAAACGCTCACGCGTTTACTCAGCTCCGCGCCCCGACGGGTTCGAACCCATGAAAGGGCGACAAAAAAGACGGCCAACCGAAGTAGACCGTCTCAACAATCTTTGGGTGGGCCGTCAGGGGTTCGAACCCTGGACCTTGGGATTAAAAGTCCCCTGCTCTGCCAGCTGAGCTAACGGCCCGCGGGTGGCATTGTACCACGGTCTGGGACTATTCCCAACTCCATTGGCCGTTCTGGAAAATCACAACTTCACGTCCATCAGGCGTAATGCCCGTAATATCGATATCGTCCGTGCCGATCATAAAATCGACGTGCGTGCTCGAGACGTTTACGCCATACTCCAGGAGCTCCTCCTTGGACATGTCATACCCACCCTCGATGCATTCGGGGAAACCGACACCTAGCGCGAGATGGCAGCTAGCGTTCTCATCATAGAGCGTGTCATAGAACAGAACACCACTTTCACGGATCGGCGTGTTCTTGGAGATAAGCGCGATCTCACCCAGATGAGCGGCACCTTCATCGGTGTCAATAATGCTCGCAAGCGTCGCCTTACCCACGCGGGCATCGTAGTCCACTACGCGGCCCGCCTCGAACTTAATCCAAAAATCGTCAACCTTGTTACCGTGGTGAATGAGCGGCATAGCCGAATACACGATACCGTCGGCACGCATACGATCAGGCGAGGTGAAGACTTCCTCGGTGGGAATGTTGGGGAAGAAGGGGTGCCCATCGGGCGTCTTGCCCTTGCCGCCGGCCCACTCGTGACCTTTCGTCATGCCAATCGTCAGATCGGTTCCATTTGCCGAGGTGTAATGCAGGTAGTCGAAACGATTGTCGTTCAGGAAACGCAGGTTCTTTTCGAATGCGGCGTCATGGAGTTCCCAGTCGCTCTCTGGGTCCTGGCCATCGGCGCGCGCGGTGTGCAGAATCGCATTCCACAGCTTATAGATTGCAACCTCATCGGCGTCTCCCGGGAACACCTCGTGCGCCCAAGCCACGACCGGAGCGCCGGCGATGCACCACGGATTGATGTTGTAGTCCAGTCCGCGGCGGAAGACCTTGCACTGCGTATTCCTTGCCTTAGAAGCTGCAGCAGGCTTGGCTGGATCGATGCCCTTGAGGGCCGCAGGATCCGCCCCCTCGATAAAGACAAAGCAGGCACCATCCTGGGCCAGGGAATCCAGCTGCATGCGCTTCCACTCGGGTGTCTGCTCAAAATAGCTTTTCTCGACATGCTCGTACGTGAGCCTCGTCACGGCATCATCGGCCCAAATGACCGTCACGTGGCCAGCGCCGGCGGCATAAGCCTCCGCGACCACCACGCGGGCAAAGGATGCGCACTCGACCGGAGACTGAACGACAACCTCCTGGCCGGGCTTGACGTTTACGCCCTTGCGGACAACCAAGCGCGCATAGTTTTTAATCTTGGGCTCCAGGGCCTTCATGCCCTCCAGAGCCTCTTCGACCGTCAGGGCAGCTCGAATCATGTGCCACTCCATCTATCTATAGAACAGTAAAAAGGCGCGCCGCAAAAACGACGCGCCTTATATCTTAGCGATAAGTATGTATGCAAACGCTACTTCTTCTTGGAGTCCTTCTTATCCTCCTCGGCAGCCGAGCGCTCGATAAGAGCGTTGAGCTTGTTCTCGGACATGCCCTCGGCCTGCGTGCGGTACATGTTGCGCAGGGGACGAATACGAACGAAGTCGTAGATAAAGTCACCCAGAATGATGACATAGGACAAAACGATGCCGACCATCTGGACGGGGCTGGACACCGTGCCGCCGGGAGCGAAGTAGAGCGAAGCCAAAATTGCCACGACGAGTACCATGCCGATGGCGAGCACGGCCCACCAGATACGACGGCGCTTGGTGTAGTCTTCATCCTGCTTGAGAAGGATATTCGACACCGTGTAGATGCGGTCCTCCTTGGCGCGCTGCTTAGCCTTGCGGGCGCGCTTCTCCTCTTTAGAGAGGCCCTCGAGGTTCTCGCCCTTCTCGAGCTCTTTGCGGCGAGCTTTAGACGAAGCTGGCACGACGCGGACAGAGCTCGCTGCCTGACGGGCAGGCTTAGCAGATGCGGCGGACTTGCGCGCAACCCCGGTAACCTCGTGGGATTGCGTGCGCTTGTTCGTGGCGCTACGGGTACTCACTTATGCGTTCTCCTTCATGCTTGTGAACTGGGAGCCCGTGATGATCTGGAAGGCCTCGCGATAGCGCTCGGACGTGCCATCGATGACCTCGGCGGGCAGGTGCGGGGTCTCCCCCGTCATATCCCAGTTGGCCTTGAGCCAATTGCGGACGAATTGCTTGTCGTAGCTAGGCTGGATCTTGCCCTCCTCGTAGCTGGCAGCAGGCCAGAAACGGCTGGAATCGGGCGTGAGGCACTCGTCGATCAGCGTGACCTTGCCATCAATAACTCCAAACTCGAACTTGGTGTCGGCAATGATGATGCCACGGGTCGCGGCGTACTCGGCAGCGGCCTTGTAGATCTTGAGGGAAAGGTCACGAATCTGCGTGGCGATATCCTCGCCCACGATCTCGCAGCAACGCTCGAACGAGATGTTCTCGTCGTGGTCACCAATCTCGGCCTTCGTGGACGGCGTGAACAGCGGCTCGGGAAGCTTGGAAGCCTCGGTCAGGCCCTCAGGCAGCTGGATGCCGCAGACGGTGCCGTTCTCGTCGTAGGTCTTCTTGCCCGAACCGGTCAGATAGCCGCGGACGATGCACTCGATAGGAATCGTCTGGGCCTTCTTAACCAGCATGGCGCGGCCAGCGAGGTAGTCACGATACTCAGCAAACTCCTCGGGGAAATCCGCCGGGTCGATGGAAACGAGATGGTTGGGGACGATGTCGGCAAACTTATCAAACCAGAATGCCGAGATGCGATTGAGCACCTCTCCCTTAAACGGAATCTCGTCGGGAAGAATGAAGTCGAACGCAGAAATGCGGTCGGTGGCGACCATCAGCAGGTTTTCACCGGCATCGTAGATATCACGAACCTTGCCACGGGAATCCGGACGACGCTCCATCGTTGTCACGTGAGTCACTCCTTACCAAAATACGACAGTAATGCGGGTTCTTTCCCGCACGTTTTCGCAAACTCGGAGCGGCAGGGACGAAACCCCTCCTTCACCGAATAGCGAAAAGCTAGTGCTCCATTGTAGTAGATGCCGCGTCCGCCGTGTGCTCGCGAGGCAGATGAATCGTAAAAGTCGTACCCTTTCCAAGCTCCGACTCCACGGAAATGTAGCCATGATGTCGCTCGACGATCTGTTTAGTCACGGCGAGGCCCACGCCCAGACCGCCCGCCTCACGGGCACGGCTAGCATCGGCGCGCCAAAAACGGCCGAAGATGCGCGACAAGTCATCCTTGGCAATACCGATGCCGGTATCAGAAACGGCGACGCTGACGTGTTTGCGGTCACTGAGCACCGACACCACGACCCAACCGCCCTCGGGGGTATAGCGCATGGCGTTGCTCATGAGATTGATGACGCATTGTGTGATCATGTCGGGATCGGCTTCGACGACATCGTCGTGACCTTGCGTCTCGTCAGCAAAGCGCAAGCGCAGATCGCGGTCGACAAACAGGCGCTCCTGGGCATTGACGATGGAACGCACGAAAGGAACCATGTCCACCGGCTCAAGGTTGAGCGGAGCCGTGCTGTTTTCCATGCGCGACAGGTCGAGCATCTGCTGCACCAGACGAGCCAGGCGACGCGTCTCGGAAGCAACGGTTTCCAGATGCTCGTCGTCGGTGGGATACACCCCATCCTGCATGGCTTCGACTGTCGCGAGCATGGCCATAAGCGGAGTACGAAGTTCGTGAGCCACGTCTGAGGTCAGGCGCTTCTCGTGTTTCATATCCTTCTCGAGCGAAGTGGCCATCTCATCGAAGGTCTCACCCAGCTGATCAATCTCGTCATCACCGCGCAAACCAGTACGAGCGGACAGATCGCCATCGCGAATTTGCTTGGCCGTGCTCGTAATACGATGAATCGGCTTGGTGAGCATGCGCGACACGAGCGATCCGATAACGACCGAAATGCAGATTGCAACAACCGCGGCGAGGGCCATGGCGTTAAAGGTCTTCTCCCTAAATGCAGAATCCGCCTTGGTGAGCAAGGCATCGGAGCCGATGGCCCATAGCTTTACCTGTCCGACATGCTCGCCCGAAGACGTTATGATTTCGACGTTGGCAACGCTATCGGAGTCGGTTGGAGCAGACGAGACCGGGCTATGCGATGCTTTTTTACCGCTCGAGCTGCTCGACGCCGATTCGCTCTCGCGCACATCGGCGGTCGCGCTTGCCGAAGGCCATGAGTCGTCATAGACGACAACGCCCTTCTTGTTGACGACCTGCATACTCAGGTCGTCGGATACCAAACTCGATGTCGCGACCGTGCGCAGCTCGCCCGCAGTCCAGTTGCCGTTTTCCTCATACGACGTCGCAAGCTTTTCGGCAGCAGAATTGGCGATCTCGACGATATTGGAGCGCGTGTAATCCGAAAAGACCGTGCCCCACACAACAGAGACCACGCCCACCAGCACCAATACCGTCATGAGCGATGTCAGAGCAAAAGCAAGTGCCATGCGCGAGGGATAGCTCATCGTTGGCCGTGAATCGGAACGAGGCGTGTTCCAACTAGCCTTGGAACCCGCCTCGCTCTCCTGCTTGTGCTTTTGTCCGATTTCAAAGCGCGCAGGTGTCATATGTGATTTCCCTATTTCTCGTCCGACTTATCGGTCTTGGCCGGAGCCTCGAAGCGATAGCCGACACCGTGGACGGTGTAGAGCCACTTGGGCTTCTTGGGATCATCGCCCAGCTTGGCGCGAAGGTTCTTCACGTGGCTATCGATGGTGCGCTCATAGCCCTCAAAGTCGTAGCCGAGCACCTTCTCGACCAGCTCCATGCGGTTGTAGACGCGACCGGGGTGACGGGCAAGCGTGGTGAGCAGCTTAAACTCGGAAGCCGTCAGGTCGACTTCCTTGCCCTCGACCAAAATCTTGTGGCCCGAGATATCGATGACCAGATCGCCGAAGTCGAGTACCTCGACGGCTGGCTCGTCGGCCTGATGGGCACGGCGGAACAAGGCGCGTACGCGCGCGACAAGCTCGCGCGGCGAGAACGGCTTAATCAGATAGTCGTCGGCGCCGAGCTCAAGACCGATAATACGGTCCTCGATCTCGCCCTTGGCAGTCAGCATGATGATGGGGACATCCGAGGTATCGCGAATGGTGCGGCAAACGCGCTCGCCGGGGATCTTGGGGAGCATAAGGTCGAGCACGACCAGGTCAAACTGATGCTTCTCGAACTCCTCGATCGCGGACTGGCCGTCGCCGACACCCACAACCCAGTAGCCTTCGCGCTCGAGATAGGCAGCGACGGCGTCACGGATTGCCTTCTCATCCTCGACCAGCAGAATCTTTTTTGCATCTGAAGCCATAACACGGCCCCCCTGTCTCAATCAGCTAAGAACAAGCCCATTTTAACGCACCTGAGCCCGCCGGATGCCACTATGACGCGGCAGCTCGGCGGGCGGTACTCACAATTACAACGCGTTTATTCCCCTGTTGGCGCCTTTTTAACCCCTCTAAGCTTAAAGAGAGAATAGGCGTGCGGTGACCGTCTCGGGTATACCCTGGCTGTTGCGCACCGTGGCGTACGTAAGGAATGAGTCCGATTTTCCCGCCGTAGCTGGATAATCGCCATATTCCAAAGCGCGGTCGGGCGACAACAGCGAGCCATAGGTCTTGGCAGAGGTGTCGATGAGAAAATGCGATGCCTGGACTTTAACCAGGTATTTATTTTTCCTTCCCGCAACGCACGCGAGCGGCTCACGCGAAAGGAAGAGGTACGGCCCGCCCTCGTTACCGATATAGGTGCCCATATTGCCCAGGCTACCCACACCGTTATACGTCGCCTCAATGGAGAACACGAAGGTGTCGCCCATATATACGGCCTCGAAAGGCGAGACTGACGAGGGAAGGACTAGCTGGGCACGTTTGGTGTTGTTGCCATCGGTCAGATCGATTGCCGTTATGCCGTAGTAGACGCCTTCGTCGTTGCGGACACGCGGCGAGATGGTCAAAATGCCGTCGCTCGCGCGCGGGGCCGATGCAAAGCGGCCCATCGATTTCCAAATTACCTCGGCCTTGGATTCATCAAGCGAGCGACGATAGCAAAACGAATCACTACTCGTTTTATTGCCGCCTGCCGAAGGCATTTTATACCAGATGACCGATGACCCGAACGCCGTAAGCAGGGGCGGATCATAGTCCTTGCCACCTCGATCGAGCTCAGCCACGTCGCCAGAGAGCGAAGCGCCCGACAGATTTTGAGCGTAGAGCTTCCACGATGAATTGGCAAAGTTCATCTCAACCCACGCAAACACGCCATCGCCGGCGCGGACATCGTAAAAAGCATATCCCGTGCCATCGATAGGATCCTCGATTAATGTGGTAAGCGAGCCATCGCCCAGGTTGAGCACACCAAGCGTATTGGCATGCAGGGCAGAAGCAGGCGCCATCATCGCGGCGGCGTAGTCGCCATCGCAGTAGTACAGCAGCGTGCCCAGCGGCAGCGTCCACGACGCCGCCGGCTCAAGATCGATATCAACAGCTTCGTACTCATCAGTGATCGAGACAATCTTCGAATCGTCCTTGATAACCTGCGGCTCGCCGGCGGCATCGTCGCTGGTGCCCGTTTTTTTCGAGCAACCGGCAAGCACCGTGGCAGCGCCCGCGGCAGCACCGCCGAGCACAAAGCCGCGGCGCGATATTCCATTCTTGATGTGGTCGGCGATACCCATTAGGCGATCTCGGCGCGAGCGGCCTCGATAGCGCGCGTAAGCTGATCGGCGCAAGAGGTCTTTTTCATACCGCAGGTATTACCGGCGAGAACCTCGATTACGCGATCGGCAGGAGCACCCTCGACTAACTTGGAGATTGCCTTGAGATTGCCGTCACAGCCGCCGGTAAACTCAACGCCCAGCACCTTGCTGCCATCGTCAGAGAGATTGAGGTGAATATTGCGAGAGCATACACCCTGCGGCTTGTAGTCAAAACTAATCATTGAGATCCCCTCTCAGAAAGAAATTTCAGACGTCTATTATCCCCGCCTGGGCCGACTTATTATCGCAAGCACCGATTCAACATCCTACGATGCATGGACTCGCGGGGGCAAGATTAGCAGTCCGCACCCTGTGCGTGGACCGTGCGCTTCTCCCGATACATATTGTGGTCGGCGACACGATATACATCGGCCAGCGTATTTCCAGCCGTCTCGACGGTCGCCACGCCAATCGATGCGCTGACCGTCAGGGCCTCATCGCTTACCGCGGCAAGACCGAGACGAAGATCCTGTTCCAGCCCGAGCGCAGACTCGTTGTCAGTATGGGGGCAAACCAGCAAAAACTCGTCGCCGCCAAGGCGCATCGGCAGATAATCCGCACCAGCCACCCGCCGCAGCACGGACGCCGTCCGTCGCAGCAGTTCATCCCCCATCTCGTGACCATAGATGTCGTTGGTCCGCTTGAGATAATTGCAGTCCAACATAATCACGCTCACGGGCAAGTCCTCGTTTACCAGGCTATCTCCGCGCGATTCAAGATAGTTGCGGTTGCGAAGCCCCGTCAGTTTGTCTTGATATGACAGCTCCTCGGCATGCTTGACCATCGATATGTTGTGCGTCGCCACGACGACCGACTCCAGCCGTCCTTGCTCATCGCGATGCTGGGGGACAACCTGTAGCGAGTACCAAGCGCCTCGACAATCTCGCACCTCGGCAGCCAAGTACGGTACGCCCTCCATACGTTCACGAAGCGAACTTACATCTACGAGTCCCACAACCGCTTCGCGGCTTTCGGGGCTCACGATATCCCGGCAGACCGTGTCCATAAAGTCATATGCCTCGCTGTGCTCGGCAAATATTTTCGCTATCGCCGGCGACATATTGATCCCCTCGATCTCGAGGGTGTCGAGATGCAAAAGGAAGGTCGAATCGTAGATGGCGCTTATGGCATTGATAATGCCGAGCTGTTTATCCTTTTCGACCAAATTGCGGTGGTCAACGATATTTCGAGCCAACAGCACCACGACCCAAAACGCAAGACACACCAAGACGCCGACGGCGACAAATGAAATCCTGTCAGACATGACCTCAGATTTGGGATATAGCGCAAACAGGCGGTAGTCCTTATATGCCGCACGCACGGCATACCATTCGTCTCCTCGATATTCGATGCGCGTCAGGCCGTCGTCTTTCCACTCAACTCCTACGCTGGTGAGGAGTCGGGCGAGCGACACGTCAGCATCGGCACTGTTGGATGAGACAATCTCCGCATCCTCCATAACAAGCACCGTGGGACCCTGGTGGAAGGTACTGTTCGAAAGCACGTCGGCTATGGCATATGAATAGTCGTCCGCCGTATCGGAAACAAGTGAGCGGTATGCCAGGGCAACGCCGTCGCCATACGGAACGGCACAGACGGCAAAAACGACACCACGGCGCTCATCGACAGTTGAGTAGGTCACTTTGGAACCTTGATACATCGATGCGACCGGCGAACAGGCCAACTCATCTCGCCACAACATGAGCGGATCGCGACCATCGATGTCGTAGTGGGCAGCCATATGGCCATCGGAGTCCATGACCATCAGCCCCGAAAGGTTCTCGGCATGGACAAATTGCTCGATAAGATCGTCGTTAACCTCAACGCGATCAGAGGACAGGAACGTCGCAAACGATTCGACCGCGGCGAGCAAATCGTGCGTCGCCTCGGTTTTTCTCCCCTGTTCGTAGCGGTCATATTTTTCGCAAGCGTTCTCCAAAAACACCATGGTTTCTTGGCCAAACCCAAGCGTTTTTTCGAGGCAGCGATGGGTTCCAACCGTATACAACAGGCCTAACAAGACGGCGCTGACAATAACGCTGGCAGCTATGACGTTCAGAGTCTTTCGACTCAAGCGGTGCTCATCAGTTGTCATGAATTTCCTCCTTGCCCGCCCGTCGTCGCTCCTGTCTTGTAATTGCCCACAATACGGTCAATCGTGCCATCTCGATCCATGTCGAACAGCGCGGTATTGAGATCCTTTACGACCGATCCTTCATAGCTGTCATCAAACGCGACGCCCAGGTCAACCGTCATAACATTGTCGGCAAACACACGGTAAACGCCGGGATACTGAGCAACGAGTCGGTCAAGCGACTGGACATCCGCCATCCAGCAGTCAACGTACCCTTTGACTAGAGCGGCTTTGCAGAGTTCGGCAGAGCCATATGATTTGATTTGAACGTCCGACGAGACCCCCAGATCCCCCGCAAGCAATCGGCGTTCACTCACCGAACCCGCAATCACCGCAATGGTCTTACTTCCATCGAGATGTGCCAAGGACTTGATGCCACTCGTTTTCTTGGCGGCAACCGAGACCGTCACGGTTAGATACGGCTCGGTCCAGTAATACTTATCCTCGCGATAACAGGGAGAATAGTCACACCACAGGCAATCGATATCACCGTTTTTGAGCAGCCGGTCGCGATCGTTCCAGTCAATATCGACAAACTGTGGCTTGAGCCCCGCACGCTTGCAGGCCTCGCGGGCGATGTCGATATCGATACCGGCGTAATCGCCCGTGGTATCGACATACACATAGGGGTCGTTATCCGTAACGCCGATTTTGAGCACCGGGAGATCTCTATCGGCTTCATTCGAGGAGGAAGAACTGCTTCGAACGGTATACGTCAGGGCGCCCGCAAAGACGGCAACAAGGAGTATGAGCGTAAACGAGACGATGGTGGCCCGCTTGATGCGTCTGGGCACGTGCCCCCTTTCATCGAAACAGCAGTCGGAGTTCATTTTATTACCCGGGCGCATATGCGACAGTAAAAAAAGCGCCTCGCCCAAGACGGGCAAGGCGCCAAAGGTTGAAATGCATCCGCAAGCGGTCGAATTAGGTTAACCCTACTCGAAGCTCAGCTGCTCCAGGCGATCGAAGACCGTATCGATGCGGGTGAGGAAGTCCCACGGATCAAAAATCTCGTCGAGCTTCTCCTGGCTGACGGTGCAGCGCGGATCGGCCTCGAGACGCTCCTTAAAGGTGGGGCCAGAGACACAATCCTGCACCTCGTGCCAGGTGGCCATGGCGTTCTCCTGCACAATGGCGTACGCATCCTCGCGGGTGATACCCGTATCGACGAGGGCAAGCAGGACCTTGGAGGAGAAGATGAGGCCGCGGGTCTTGTTGAGATTGGCCATCATGCGGGCCGGATACAGCTGCAGGCCGTCGATAACGCGAATGAGGCACTGGAACATATGGTCAAGCGCGATGAAGCTATCGGCCTGGGCGACACGCTCGGCGGAAGAGTGCGAAATGTCGCGCTCGTGCCACAGGGCGACGTTGTCGAAGGCGACCTGGGCGTTGGACTTCACGACGCGCGACAGACCGCAGACCTTCTCCATGGTGATGGGGTTGCGCTTGTGCGGCATGGCGGAGCTGCCCTTTTGGCCCTTGCGGAAGGGCTCCTCGGCCTCGAGTGTATCGGTCTTCTGCAGGTTGCGGACCTCGGTCGCGATGCGCTCGCAGGTGGCCGCTGTAGTGGCAAGCACGCCGGCAAGATAGGCGTGGTGATCGCGGCTGATGACCTGCGTGGACAGCGGGTCGTGAACCAGACCCAGGTGCTCACAGACGTACTCCTCGACGAACGGCTCGATGGAGCTGTAGGTGCCGACGGCACCGGAGATGGCACCGAAGGCAACGTTCTTGCGAGCATCCTCAAGACGATCAAGGTCGCGCTTGAGTTCCCATGCCCAAGAGCCAAACTTCATGCCGAAGGTCATCGGCTCAGCATGGATGCCATGGGTGCGTCCGGCGCAGAGCGTATTGCGCTCCTCGAAG
Organism: uncultured Collinsella sp.; assembly: GCA_938023905.1. GTDB lineage: Bacteria > Actinomycetota > Coriobacteriia > Coriobacteriales > Coriobacteriaceae > Collinsella. The sequence continues at coordinate 11,712 of CALJCO010000002.1, forward strand.
GCGCGGCGCTTGCAGATCACGCCGAGCTTCTTGACGTCCTCGATAATCAGGTCACACGCCTGAGTAAGCTGATAGCACAGAGCAGTATCACCCAGGTCGGAGCTGGTCATACCGTAGTGAACCCAGCGGCTGGGCTTGGGGTCGCCCTCGGGCACATCGGCGTCGATGTACTCCTTCATGTTGGTAAGGAAGGCAATAACATCGTGGCGCGTGACCTCCTCGATCTCATCGACCTTTGCCTTCTCAAAGTTGGCGTGGTCGCGGATCCACTGGGCTTCGTTTTTAGAAATGCCGATCTTGCCGAGCTCCGCCTGGGCCTCGCAGGCCAGGACCTCGATCTCCTGCCAAATGGCGTACTTGTTCTCGAGGGAGAAGATGTGTCCCATCTCCGGGCGGGTATAGCGATCGATCATAGCGGCTCCTTTTTGGTTATTGGCACGTTGGTCGTAACCCAACCATTGTACCGTGCGCAGGTGCAAGTATGGGCAGCAGGCATTAACCTAACATTTTGGAATTGGAGCGGGCATGGGGACATCCGCGTATTTGCTTCGCAAATCCGCACCGGCTGCGGTCGATCTCCTCGGATTCACGGAGACGATGGGGAAGACTTTGTTGAATTGGCCGTCCCAAGGTCTCCCGCGCTCGATGGAGCGGGCAACGGGACGTCCGCGTATTTGCTTCGCAAATCCGCACCGGCTGCGGTCGCCTATCGGCGACCTTGCCTGCTCGCTATAAACGCTTCGCGTTTATTTAACGCTCGCACCCTGTCGGGTTCGAGTCCCGGCACTTTATTGAAGAAGGCACAGTAACGAAACGTTACCGTGCCTGAAATTCGAATGGAGCGGGCAACGGGACTCGAACCCGCGAGTGTCAGCTTGGGAAGCTGATGCCTTACCACTTGGCGATGCCCGCATATGTGGGGGATAGTATAACGCGGTTGTCTTGTTCGATACAAGGGTGGTGATGCTTGTTTTAGCTGTGGAGATTCGTTTGAAAATCGCGTCAATTGTGGAGATGAGGACCTTTGACCTCCTGTTCTCCCTATCTTCTACCTGCGCTTTTGCTTGATTGTTGTATTTGAGCTCAATTTGTCAGGAATTGGGCAAGCTTTTGGTCAGGCTCCGGTACTTACCCGCATGAACCTCGGGGGTAGCCTCATCCTACGCGTCGCAGCCTCCCCGTGCGGCGCACGAGGGATAAGGAGCAGCCATGTCCAACGCACCCACGCACTCTGTCCACAGCGCAATCGCAACAGGTCCGCTGCTCCTGCTCCTCTTCCTGCTTTTCGGCTGCCTGGCACCGGGAGCCGCATTTGCCGTCGATGGCTACGACCAGCTCGGCTTCCGCACTATTAGCGATGATTGTGGGCCCTTCTTCATCGGCAAGTATGAAGCTCAAGACGCCTCGATTGCCTACTGCATGAACCAGGAGCGCCCCGGCCCCACCAAGCCGGGCGGCCCATGGCTCAACTTTGATCAAGGCTGGGTGTGGCTCGACGACGAGTTCGCGGCAATCGTTTGTCACGGATATCCTACCGCCACGTCGTTTGGCGGTTACCATCTTTCACCAGATCGCGCCCGCGCCGCCACCCAGCTTGCCGTATGGATGCTCAACGGCACTACCCATGTCGACGGCACCTACTCCTACACGACCGCTCAGGGCAAAACCAAGAGTGGACACTTTACCGCCGACAATGAAGTCGTGGCGGCTGCGCGATGGCTCCACGACAGCGCAAAATCAGGAAGCATCAAAGCCGCTCCGCACCGCGCGCGGCGCTATCTAGGAGCCGTATCGGGCGGCAGCAAACGTCAAGACATGCTCTATGTACTGCCGGCGGTCTCTGTTTCCTTCCAAAAGCAGTCTGCAAACGCTGCCATTACCAGCGGAAACAATACTTATCAGTTTGACGGGGCAACATTCGATGTTTTTGAGAGCGCCAGCGGCGCGCGTGTCGGCACCATCCAGATGGACAGCAGCGGTCGAGCGCAGGCAGCACTTCTGCCCAACACGGCATACTACCTAGTTGAAACAAAGGCGCCGGCCGGCTATGTCCCCCGTCGTGATCGCATCGCCTTTACCACGGGGAATGACGGTGGACAGGTCGCCGTTGATGAACAACCCGGCACCATCACCCTGCATGTCGTAAAACTCGATGCCGCGACGAATGCCGGACCCCAGGCTGGAGCTTCACTTGTGGGAGCAGAGTTCACGTGTGTGTCGCAATCCACCCCCGGATGGGCGCAAACCCTCACAACCGATGAAAGCGGTCGAGCTACCCTCACCGATGTCCCCCTGGGAACCTTTACCGTCTATGAATCGAAGGCGCCCGAGGGCTATTTGCCCTCCGGTGACAGTTGGTCTTACACCGTTGGAGCCGACCAACTCGGCGATTCAGGCGTGGTCGAGATCGAATCTCGCGTTTCCGATATCCCCATTGCGTTTGACCTTGAGATTTCAAAATTCAAGGACTACGGCAATAGCGATCGATCCGGCCTGGAGCAGCCGGCAGGAGATGTTGTCTTTGAGGTTGTCAGTAACAGCTCTCAGCAGGTTGTTGGCACACTGACCACAAACATCTATGGCTTTGCCTCCACCAAAGATCAGCCCGAAGCATGGTTTGGCGCAGGCAAGCGACCCGCCGGTGTCCACGGAGCCATCCCATACGACCGCGCCGGCTACACCGTTCGTGAGGTTCCGGAAACCGTCCCAGAGGGTTTTAAACGTGCAGGGGAATGGACCGTCGAGGCCAATCAGATTTCCAACGGCGCCGAGCTTCAATATATCGTGGACAACCACGCTCTGTCGACGCATCTCCAGATTGTAAAACGCGATGCCCAAACAGGCGCTTCTGTTCCCCTAGCCGGATTCACCTTCCAACTCCTCGACAGCAATCACAAACCTGTCTCACAAACTTGCTGGCATCCAGCACATAACGTAATGGACACCTTTACGACTGACGCGACCGGGACCGTCACACTGCCCGAATCGCTCGTGCCGGGCACCTATTATGTACGCGAAACCTCGGCCAAAGAGCCCTATCTTGTCGGCAAAGAGATCGAGGTAAACATACCCGCCGACATGAACCTAACGCCCGTTGCAATCGCCTCGTATTATGACCACGCCGCGACCGGAAACATCAGGATCGTTAAAACCGATGTCGTAGACGGCAGCAGCCTCGCGGGCGCCATCTTTGAGATCCGTGCCTCGGGTGATATCGTGCGCCCCGACGGTAGCATTGCCGCGCTCGACGGTGAGACTGTCGCTACCGTCACAACGGATGAAACTGGAGAAGCACGCGCGGACGACCTCCCGCTGGGATCTGGCACCGCACGCTACGAGGTTGTCGAGACTCAAGCGCCGGCAGGCTTCTTACTCGACCGGACGCCCCATATCGTAGACCTCGCTTATGCCGACCAGAAAACACCCGTTGTAGAAGCACGGCTTAACGTATCCGACAATTACACCAAGGTTGATATCTCCAAGGTCGATGCAAGCGGAGAGCAGGAAGTGAAAGGCGCACAACTCACCTTATATGGTCCCGATAAAACCGAAATAGACTCCTGGACCTCATCCGACAAGCCGCACCGCGTCGAACATCTTGCACCCGGCACCTACTCGTTGCGCGAAATGATGTCTCCGCGGACCTATGACCTTGCCGAGGAGATAACGTTTGAAATAAAGGATACGGGAGAAGTCCAATCCGTCGCGATGAAGGATGCGCCCATCGAGATCAAAGGACAGGTCGACAAGCGTCAGGAGCTTGTCCAACCTATCGGGAAGGGTCTGCTGGCCAACGGCGATGGTAAAAATCGCGCCGCAACGCAAACCAATACGGACGGTCTTTTCTCCTATACCATCGACGCTCGAAACGATTCAGCTACCTGGGTTGATGAGTTCACAATTACCGATGATCTTGAGTGCGCCAAAGACGGCACGGCGAGATTCGTCTCAATCGAAACCCCCGTCGCCATCGGCGACCTCAACGGTCTGTGCAACGTGTGGTATCGCACGACGCCGTTGGACTCGACAGACATCGATGAGCCGGCAAACGCGACGCTTGACGATGGGCACGAAAATCCTTGGCTTGAGTCCGACGAAGTAAAAGAGAGCCTTGGTGAGGACTGTCGCCTCGTCGATTACGACGGCTGGCGCCTCTGGAAGGCGGATGTCCCGACCACGGAATCCACCACACTCGAGGCGAAAGAACTCGACCTTGCATCCAATACCGTCGTGACGGGCATTCGCATTGAATACGGTGCAGTAGCCGCCGACTTTACGACTCGAAGCGATACGGATTCTTGGACCCGCGATGATCTCAAAGATGAGCACGACGACCTTGACGATGCCAAAGCAATCCTTGGCACAGACGCTCGGAGCGCAGTCGTGCACATGCAGGCAACGTCGGCTTATACGCCCCAAACCGCACTCACCAACAGCGCGCGCGTCGATCTTTGCCGCAACGGCGGCGGCGATAAACTTGAGTCACATGACGAGGACAGTGTCATTCAACGCTGTGCCCTACCGCGGGACCTACCGTCAACAGGATCAGTTCCCATCACCGCTTGCATCACCGCGCTTCTAACCTCGGGTGCCGCAGCCCTATGGTTCGCTCGCCTTAGGTCGATCCCAAAGAACCGCTAGCACGATGAAAAAAGCGGGCGAGCCAGTCCCCCGGCTCGCCCGCTTTCAATCATGTAAATCGCCGTATCTACTCTGCAGACGAAGATCCACCATCAACGACTGCCTGCTCGGACTCAGGAATCCCATCGGCACCCGTGCTCTGTTCTTGCTCCACCTCTTCGCTGATTGCGGAGGCGGGGGTCGAGCCCTTCGCGCCCACGATATAGGCGGCTCCAAACCCCAACGCAATGGCAATCAAGGTCAAAATCACGTAGACAGGCCAATGGCGCTTAATATACGAAAACACGTTGACTCCTTAGAGCTCCGTCTACGAACGGCGGATAACCTCGGTCACGACCTCGGATACCGTGGCAATGTTCGTCGGGTTGACATTGTGGGGCAGGTCGTCCTCGGTACGAGCGCAAGCCAGACGCGTGCCGTTCACGCCGGCGATGGTGAGGGCTCGGCGGCTCGCCTCGAGCGCGGCGTAGGCATCGGTCTTGGCATAGGGCATCTCGAGCGCGCCACAATCGACATGGAACGACTTGCACACCTTGCTGACCAGGTTCATGATGCGGCGATCGCCCTTGAGCAGCTGCTGTTCGCCCTCAACCGTCACCACCGAAAGCCTACCGGCGCCGACGGATTCAAGATTGATGAAGAATACGCCGCGGAGCTTATCGCGATGCGAAGCCAAGAAGGCCTTCATGCCGGCGCCATCACAATCCGAGGCGCCCGTTGCCACAAACCAGATATCGTGACCGAGCAGCTCATCGTCACCCATAGAGGCGACAGCCGAGAGCATATCTTCGGAAGAAGCGCCGTCGGAAGACGTAGCGCCGCCCTTCCAGCCATCGTCATCGTCCTCGAAATTATCCCACGAACCGATGCCGCGACCGGACTTCTTGGCATCGTAATCGTCTTCGACGCCCAGCCAGTCACTCATGCTGTCCTGTTCGTTTTTCTTTTTACGACCGAACAGGCCGCCCAGGCCGCGCTTGCGAGACTTGGGTGCCGCAGGGGCGGGAGCCGAAATGGTCTCGATCGGCTGTGCGCCCGACGCAACGGGCATAGGAGGCGCAACGGGTGCCGATGTAGGTTCGGGACCCTGGGCGGTAGCAAAGGGGTCGTTGACCTGTGCGGAGGGATCGGGAAGGTCGAACAGCGACGTGCGAGACGCAACGTTTGTCTGCTTCATCGACGGCAGCGACGGATCGGGGACCGAAGCCAGCGGAGACGAGGAGGGTGCAGGCGACGGTGCCGACGCCGGATCGGGAACATTCATCTGCGGACGCGGCGATGCTTGGGAGGAAATCTGGGCCATAAGGGAATCGACCGTTTCGTCCTGGGTGGGAGCGACATTGGCAACCGTGGCACCGGAACCACTCGGGGTCGGCATGGTGAAAATCTGCGTGGAGTAAGGCCTCGACTCATCCGTCTCGGGAGTCTCGGAAACCGCAGGCACCTCCTCCTGCTCGACCTCGGCCGAATCACCTTGATCGGCTGCCGCGTATTGCTCTTCGTCAGAGTTGGCCTCGACGGACTCGTCCTCGGCAGCATCCTGAATTTCGGCAGCATCAATGGGCTCGTCATCGTCTGCCGCGTCGCCCTGCTCATCGGAAACAGGAAGGGGCTCGGCAATCGCGGTGCCTTGCTTTTCAAACGTTATCGTGGAATCGAACTGCGCGGCATCAAACGACATGGTGCTATCGACGTGCTGCTGAGCCTCGAAAGACGTCGTCGCCTCAACAACATCCGTGGACGCCGGTTGCTGGGACTCAAAGGACGTTGTAGCTTCGGCAGCGTCGACGGGCACGGACTGCATAGCCTCGTTCTGCTCGAGCTCTTGCGCCGCGCGCTCACGTGCCGCCTCGGCTGCCTGCTGCTGAGCGATAGCCTCCTGCTCGGCAGCCTCGCGTGCGGCAGCGCGCTTCTCCTCGAAATCGTCGACAAATTTCTTGCCCTTTGCAAGCGCACCCTTAAAGAAGTTGGAAGCACTGGCGCCAATCGAAGAGAACGCGGATGCAATATCGGCATGGGGCGTTGCCGCGGGAATCTCGGCCGAAAAATCAGTATCGCTCTCGTAAGACACGCGCCTCGGCTGTTCAACGTAATCGTCGTCAGGCTCGTCCGCAACGTCTTGCGCCGGCGCGGCGGGGGCCAAAATGTCCAGTCCTGCCGCGGGATCGATCGCGGACACCGCCTCGGGCTCGGCAACGGCAGCGGTAACCGCGGCAGACTCATCATCCACGGTCACGACGGGGGCAGGCTCGGGCTCAAACGTCGGCTCCTCGCCCTCCTCGTAATCGAGCGTGCAGGACTCGGGAAGCATTCCGAGCGCACGGATGGCATCCGAACCAAAGCGGATGTTGCCGGCGGCATTGCGATAGAGCTTGGGCTCGGGCTCGGCCGCGACAGGCTCCTCCGCCGGCTCGGCAGCGGGAACCTCGTCATTGAACTCTTCGGCCTGGACAGCCTGATTCTGATCCTCGGGCACAATGGCGCCAATCAGCGTCTCGTCGGCAGACGCACCCTCAAAGCCCTCGATCTGCTCGTCGAAAGCCTCGCCCTGTTCGGGCTCGGTTTGAGCGTCGGGAGCAATCGGCTGACCGAACTCGTCCTCGGCGTAGGTAGGCTCTTCATACTCGATGGTGTTGCCGTAGTCGTTTTGCTGCTGGGCCGCGGCATACTCCGCCGCTGCGCGCGCCATTTCCTCGGCACGACGCTTCTGCTCCCCAAAATAGGTATCGAACGGAACATCGTCGGGAAACTCGTTTTCGCCCTGATAGGGGGCAACGTTGTCCATGACGCCGAGCATGGCGGCGACAGAAGACTTGTTGCACACCGCGCCGGACGTATAGGGAAGAATGTGGCGGTTAGAAATGATGTTTGCCGCGTTGGCGAGCGCAACGAGGGAAGCGAGGATCGCGACAATCCACAGCAGAACCTTGAGCGCGCCGGGGAGCGGCAGGATACGCAAGATGGCAACGGCAGCAGGGGCAACCGTGGCAACGGGCAACAGCTTGGCGATGAGCGCACGATACGAAGCATAGGGCTCGCGGGCGAGCAGCTCAGCACGGGGAGAGTCGTAGTGTGCGACAACGACCACCGGGCGGTTGCGCGGAGACGCGAGCGGGCCCGAGGCCTTGTGGTAGGCGATGACATTTTGGCTCACGCCCGTCTTGCCCAGGCGCGAAACCACGGGGTGGCCCGTGCGCTCGAGCACGTAAAGAACGGCACCGACAATGGCCAGCAAGGTGCCGACCAAGCCGATGCCGCCACCGATGCCCATCAGCAGGGCGCCGGCAAACGCAAGAATACCGGTAACGGCAAATGCCAACCTGCTGGGCGCCGGGGCATTGAACTCCTGAACCTCGGGATCAAAGCCGTGGTTGCGGAAGATCTGAGCGATATCCTCGGCAGCCAAGCGCTCTTCTTCGCTGCATGCCGGCGTGATGCCGGTGTTCTGCAGCAGGTGGTTAATATAGTTCTGGGTGTTCGCCATGTGCGCTCCACATCCATAATCCGACAAATAGGCCCAATGCATGCACATTAGAACCGTATATAGTCGAAAGTATACCCCGAGCGAGCGCAAACGACCGAATTCGGGCCATCTTAACGCCCCGAGCGGACAAGGATATAGCCTAATCTCCATATCGGACTAAAATCATGGCAGCAAACCACCTTCTCATGCGAGGACTCTATGACGGCAAGCGACGCGACCGCGACAATTAAAAAGGGGAATTCGGAGCCCAGTTTCGATAAAACGGCTCAGCGCATCCTCAATCTTTTCTTTGTGCTCAACAGCTCCCCCGAACCGCTGACGACCGAGCAGATCGTCTTGGATTCTGACCTGGGATATGGCTCGGGCAATATCGACTCGGATAAGCGCAAGTTTCGGCGCGATCGTGACAAACTGCTCGAACGCGGCATCTTAATCAAGGAGGTTCGCCCCGCCGGCGCGCAGGAGACCGAGGAAAGCTCATGGACAATCGACCGCGAGCACACGTTTGCGGCAGGCGGCCTCATCACCGCAGACGACGCCGATATCCTGTTCAACGCTATCGACCAGACAATAGCGGCCGGCTCATCCACTTTTGCCGCGCCGCTTGCCGATATTCGTTCCAAGATTGCCTACCTCACCGGCAGGACGACGGCGGACGAAGCACCGATCCGCCGCTCTCCCACCGTCGATGCGGTATGGAGCGCCTTTGCCGAGCGATGCGCGCTGCGATTTTTATATCAGAACGGACGCGGTGAGCAGAAAGAGCGTACCGTCTGCGTCTACGGCATGTTCGAGCGCGAGGGCGTTGCGTACTTCTGCGGCCTCGACAATGCCACCGACGACATCAGGACATTCCGCTGCGACCGTATCGTTCGCGCTTGGCGTCCTTCGAAGGCCTACGCCATCCCTGCAGACTTCAATCTCAACGACTACCTGTTCTTTGAATTCGATTTTGCCGACCGCCCGCCCGTTGCGACTACGTTCTCGTTCGCCCCGCAGACGCAGATCGATATGATCAACGGCCTCACGCGCGGGCGAGGTGAGCTCGCACACACCGATTCGGGATGGACTTGGACCGTTGACGTGCGCGATCTTGAAGCCGCCGCCTCATTTTGCATGGCCCACGCCATGGACGGCATGAGGCCCATGGCCCCCAAATCGCTCAAGCAGGCGTGGAACCACCTCATTGAAAGGACGGTGCACGAGCATGCCCGTGCGTAAACTCACCAGCGAGCAGAGGCTCTCGCGCGCCATCGACATCATGGAGGCCCTCTACGCCGCCGGCGAGAGCGGCATGACACGAACCGAGATTTGCAGTCGCTTTGACATCACGGGGGCGTCGCTCGACGAGATTCTCGAGATCGTCTCGACGCTCGCGGACCGAGAATCGGGTGCGCGTATCATCTGCGAATGCCACGGCGAGCGCGTGGTCCTCACCGGTGACGCCGGGCGTGTACTACCGCTGCGCCTGAGTGCCGCCGAGGGCGCTGTGCTCAACCACGAACTTGAATCGTTGGGGATCGAGCCCCAGGCGGCGGCTCGAATTCGACATGCTCTTCTACCCGAAGAGCTCGGCTATAACCAGCACGTCTTTGACACCGTCAACCACGGGTCGCACTGGCAGCAGCTGAGCTGCGCCATTCAGGACGGCGTTCGCTGTCGTATCTCGTATCGCTCGATGGACGATGCGCGGCCACGCGAGCGTCTGGTCGACCCCTTGCGCATTACAGCAAACGGCGACCAAACATATCTGATTGCCTGGGACATCGCGGTCGATGAGCAGCGCACCTATCGCATGGATAAAATCGAGGGACTCGCCTTGACGGAAGACTCCGTCGTGCCTCACGTACCGGACGTTGCATCCCTCCACGATTCCCTTGCCCGGACGCAGCGTAGCGCAAAGCTCTTGATGCCATTCGATATGGCGGAGCATCTGGACTGGGCCGGCATCACCCTCATCGAGCACAGCGGTACAGACATGGCAACGGTAACCGTACATTACGGCTCCGAGCGTTGGCTGCTGAGCCAGATAATCGCAGCGGGCGGAGCCATCCGCATCTTGGATGACCCCGCCCTGTCAAAGCGTCTGTGCGAAATGGCAAAAACCCTCGTCTGTCCGCTTTAGCGCCGCCGCTCGTGGCGTGCGCGCCACAGTTGCAGATAGTGACCGATCTGCGCCGATTCGATGCGCTGATAGGAGCTCGTGGGCAGCGACGTTAAGAACTTCTTTCCGTAGCCCTTCGTCACCAGGCGCGGGTCGGCCAGAATCAGCACGCCGCAATCGGTCGACGAGCGGATAAGGCGGCCGGCCGCCTGCTTGACCTCGAGCACCGCCTCGGGCAGCGAATAGCGCGCCCAAGCGCGGTCTTCGCGCAGGTTGCGCTCGCACGAGAGCGGGTCCGTGGGGCTCGAGAACGGCAACTTGGGAATGATGACGCAGCGCAGCGTCTCGCCGCTGGCATCAAACCCCTCCCAGAAGGCCTTGAGCGCAAAAAGCGACGAGGTCGGTTCGTTGATAAACCGGTCGCGCAGGCGACGAGGAGATGAGTTGCGCTGCTGGCAGTTGAGCTCCAGACCCGCACGGGCCATCTTGGGCTCAACGCGGGCGTATAGGTCCTCCATGTCGCGCCGATTGGTGAACAACGTGAGCACCGATCCGCCCATGGCAAGATGGGCGTCGACCAGTACGCGCTCGAGCGCCGTAAGATAGCTCTCACGATCGCGCGGATCGGGGATATCGCCCGCAACGACTACAGCCATGTTCGAATCGAAGTCGTAGCTCGAATCCAAGTGCAGCGATGACGACGTTGAAGCACCGATGCGATCAAGGCCGACCGCATGGTTAAAGTGCTCAAAGCTTTTGGACACCGTCATGGTCGCCGAGGCAAAGATAGCCGTGTGAACCTCGGGCAGCCACTCGGTTGCCAAGGCCTCGCCAATGTCGATGCGCTCTGCGGTCATTGACTCTCCGCCGGCACGCAGCCTGCGATTGACCTGCAGCGAATACACGTAGTGTTCATCGGTACCATCAATGATGAGTTTTAGGTTCTCGGCCAGCTCGTGCAGGCGGCGCGAGATATCACCCAGGTCGACAACAACCTCTGGCTTGTCGGCGGCGACGGCTTGCACCAGCGCGTCGACGCTCTTGTCAGCTTGTTCCAATGCGTCGATGCCAGTGTAGGCCGACTGTAAGAAATCATGCCAGTCGTCAGATTCGCGCAGCTCGGGGCCAATCCATAGATTGGCATTGTCATAACCCCCACGCGCACGGCGGCCGAGCTCGCGAACGCCATCGAACACGCCGGCGATCGCCATGCTCGCGCGCGCAACCGTCGACGTCGCCTTGGCAGTAAGGCCCAGATAGAGCGTAGAGCCCTCGGAGGTTGCCAAATCACGGGAAACCTGGCTTAGCGCGCCGGTGCTCGAGCCACCCAGACGCTCAAACAGAACGCGCGATTCGTCCGCCGACACCACACGCGCCCACTGACGGCGCGCCTCGCGCTCGATGGAATGGGCCTCGTCGATTACCCAATGACGAATCGGAGACAAAATCCTGCCCTCGGCCGCGACGTTGCGGAACAGCAGGGAATGGTTGGTGACCACCACATCGGCATGCGCCGCACGACGGCGAGCGCCGTGGACCAAACATTTATCAGGGAAAAACGGGCAGAGGCGACGAGCACACTCGCGCGAGGCCGTCGTAAAGTCGGGACGGTTGACGCTGCGCCACCGAATGCCGAGCGAGTCGAGGTCGCCATCGGCTGATTGGCAGACGTACGCCATAATGACCGCGACCGCCGTGAGCGTGTCCGCCGGATCGCGCTTGGTGGTAATCTCGACCTGGCCGCGGCTCATGCGCTCGAGCTTGCGCAGGCACGGATAGTGGTCATACCCCTTGAGAGCGCAAAATGACAGACCACCGTCCAGTTGCTCGGCAAGTTTTGGCAGCTCATGGTACATGAGCTGGTCGGCAAGATTGTTCGATTTGGTCGCAATACCAACCGTGATGTTGTTACGGCGTGCTGCCTCGGCAAAAGGCACCAGATAGGCCATCGATTTGCCGACGCCTGTGCCTGCCTCAATTACTCGATGAGTGCCCGTGACCAGCGCATCGCGGACCTCGAGTGCCATCGCGATCTGCTCATCACGCGGCTCGTAGGTGGGATACATGCGATTGACCAGGCCACCTGGCGCATAGTCTGCCTCGATCTCCTCACGACTCGGCATCTTGAGAACCGGCAGCTCATCGGCGTCCACCCGATCGTCGGCGCGATCGGCCTTGAGAACGTCAGCACGAGCGGCGCTGAGAGAGAAGATAGAACCAGGGTTCTGCCTTGCCAAGAATGAGAAGATAGGACGATAGGACCAAGGCACGTCCGGATGCATGTCGGCTAGGCGCGCCATGAGGCCCTGGGGCAAGTCGGTGAGCGCCACGAGCAACACGCGCCATACGCCACACAGGGCGTCGACGTCGGCATTGGCACGGTGTGATACCGAGTCGCAGCCAAACAGATCGGCCATAAAAGACAGCTTGTGCGAGGCCAGGCGCGGAAGCGCGATGCGCGACAGCGCCAGCGAATCGATCCAAATATCGCTCACGTTGACGCCGCCTTTGACCGACTCGATAAACGAGCGGTCGAACGTGGCGTTGTGTGCGATCACCGGGCAGCCACCGACAAAATCGGCGAGAGCGGCGACGGCCTCAACCGCCGACGGGGCATCTGCAACATCGGCATTTGTAATGCTCGTGAGCTCGGTAATCTCGGCGGGAATCAGCTGCCTGGGATGCACGAAGGTATCGAAGCGGTCGATGACCTCGCGGCCCGAAAGACGGGCCGCCGAGATCTCGATCAGCTCGTTGTCCTGCACCGAAAGACCCGTGGTCTCGGTATCGAGGACGATAACATCTTCCTCGATGAGACCAAACGCTTGGGTTTTGGCGCGCTCGGCAAGCGTGGCATAGGAATCGATGACAAACTGCGGCGTTCCTGACGAAACCGCGTCCTCGATTAGCATGCAATGCCCGCTCGACGAAGTCCCATACGGATTAGGCTGTCGCAGACCTGCGGGAACGTCATGTCGTCGGTGTGGCGGATTTCATCCGGATACAGCGACGTATCGGTCATGCCGGGAATGGTATTGGTCTCGAGGATGACGGGGCCATTCTCGCTCACGATAAAGTCGCTGCGCGAGATACCCAGGCAGCCGAGTGCCTTATGGGCAGCACAAGCGAGCTCCTGAGCACGAGCGTAGTTCTCGGGCGAAATCTGTGCCGGAATGCGATGGATATCCGTGGGGTCGACATACTTCACGTCCAGATCGTAGAACTCGCAGTCCTCGGGCTTACGGATCTCAACAATCGGCAGGGCGCGCACGTCATCCTCGCCGTATACGCCGACGGTGATCTCGGTGCCCTCGATGCACTTCTCGACCAGCACTTTGTCGCCAAACTCAAACGCCTTGGCGATTGCCGCGGGCAGCTCGGAGGGCTCGTGGACCAGGGAAATGCCATAGCTGGAACCGTTGACGGCCGGCTTCACAAAGCAGCGCTCGCCACAAACCTCGACGATATGATCGATATCGACTTCATCGCCCACCTCGAGCGCAAGGCCGGGGGCAATGGGAATGCCCGCCTTGGCGTACAGGAGCTTCGAGACCTCCTTGTCGGCACCGCAGGCGCTCGCGAGCACGCCTGAGGCCGTGTAGGGGATACTCAGGGTCTCCATGGCACCCTGCATGGCGCCATCCTCACCGCCGGCACCGTGCATGGCGATAAACGCCACGTCAAAGCCACCGGTCGCCATGGTTACCATAAAATCATCGGCAGCCGTGTCGAGCAGCTCCACCGAAGTGTAGCCGGCCTCCTTCAGGGCCACCACGACGTTCTTTCCCGAATTGAGCGAGATCTCGCGCTCAGCGGAATGACCGCCCGCCAAGACCGCTACGTGCATGTTCTCTAGGCTTTTACCCGGCATGGGCAGACTCCTCCTCTATAATTTCTGCAGCTGATACCATATTGTAGCGATACCCTCTACGTTTCCCCAAAATCGAAAGGCTTCCATGAATCCCAGGACTAAATCTCAGGACATTCGCGACTTGAGCCAAAACGATATTCGCGAGCTTGTGGCCGAACTTGGCCAGCCCGCCTTCCGCGCGAAGCAGCTCATCGAATGGGTCTTTGAGAAGAACGTTTGTTCGTTTGACGATATGACTAACCTTCCCAAGGCTTTCCGCGAGCAGCTTAAAGAGGCTTTTGCCTTTGACACGCCGACTGAACTCACCAAGCAGGTTTCTAAAGATGGCTCTCGCAAGTATCTGCTCGAGTACCACGACGGCATTTCCGTCGAGACCGTCGGTATGCCCCGTCGTAACAAGCTTTCTGTCTGCGTTTCCACCCAGGCAGGCTGTGGCATGGGCTGCGCCTTTTGCGCTACTGGTCTCAACGGCCTCAAGCGCTCTCTGACCGCTCAAGAGATCGTCGACCAGGTACTTCATGTATCCAACGACTTTGGCGAGCGTGCCACGAGCGTTGTCTTCATGGGCCAGGGCGAGCCGTTTGCCAACTACGACGAGGTTCTCAAGGCATTGCGTATCCTCAACGACCCCGATGGTATCGGTATCGGCGCTCGTCACCTCACCGTCTCTACCAGCGGCGTTATTCCCGGTATTCGCAAATTTGCCGACATCCCCGAGCAGTTCACGCTTGCCGTTTCCCTGCATTCCGCCATCCAGTCGACGCGCAATAAGCTCATGCCCGGTGTTAAGAAGTACACGCTGCTTCGCCTTCACGAAGCGCTTCAGCTCTACACCGAGAAGACTGGCCGCCGCCCGACCTATGAGTATGCCATGATCGAAGGCGTCAACGATACGAATCCCGAGATGCAGGCGCTCTGCGACTTTTGCGAGGGAACGCTGTGCCACGTTAATCTAATTCAGCTTAACGACATCGAGGGCAGCCCGCTCAAGCCGTCGCCGATTCATAAGGTTGAGGATCTTCAGCGTCGTCTTGAGTCCCGTGGCATCGAGACCACGATTCGTAACTCCCGTGGTAACGATATTGACGCCGCTTGCGGACAGCTGAAGCAGCGCTTTAAAGTTCAGAAAAACGCATAGGGGAGTCGCACCCCAAAACGTTTCATGTGAAACATCGAACGACCCCGGTTGCAGGATATGCAACCGGGGTCGTTTCATTTATTGACCTTAATTTTGAATCAGCTGCTACTGGTCCCATTTTTACGGCCAAAATAAGGGGTCCTTGTCTCGTGAATCAGACAAGGACCCATCAAAATATGCTAAGTAATTGTTAGGTACCTAATAGCCTACATTTTCCCATTGGTTACTAACCCAACCTTGATTAATCTTAGGATTTTTCGTTACCTGAGCAGTTCGCATGGCAACATCTTCTGTCATAACATCCATTTTCTTCTTGGATGTATCAACGATATCTTGCGCGCCACGAAGCAAACGGCCTCGAAGTTCATCGTCTGTCGCGATCTTATAACCAGCAAAGGCACCAGCCGCGACAGTCGTCGCCAATGCAATCGCAGTAAAAATCTTATTCCTCATCTTGGCCTCCTTGATCAAACTGAATCATTTCACCAAGAATACGAGAGAGCTCTTCCTCGTCTTTAAACTCAATCTCAATCTTATTCTTTCCACGCGAGCTCTTCACACGCACGTTGGTATTAAATACCTGACGAAGTACACGCGCAGCCTTTTTAAAAGACTGAGGCGTTGCAGGCCGCGGCGTCTTAGGTGTCTCTCCGGCAGAAAACAATGGAGCAAGATTTTCTGTCGCTCTCACGGAAAGGCCCTCCGCAACAACCTTCTCTGCAAGTCGAATTCGAGCATCCTCATAGGGAACTGCAAGAATCGCACGTGCGTGACCAGCAGTAAGTTTACCCTCAAAAATCATCTGCTGAACTACTTCGGGGAGATCGAGAAGGCGCAGCGAGTTTGTAATTGCAGAGCGTGACTTGCTTACGGCCTTCGACAATGCCTCCTGGGTCATACCGCTAGCATCGATGAGCTGGCGATAGCCCTTAGCCTCTTCGACGGGATTCAGATCAGAACGCTGAAGGTTTTCGATAAGAGCAAGAGCCAGCATCTCTTCATCATTAACATCTTTAATGATGACAGGCAGTTCCTCAAGACCAGCAAGCTTTGACGCCTGGTAACGACGCTCACCAGCGATGATCTCATAACCGTTTCCATGCTTGCGAACCAAGAGCGGCTGCAAAACGCCATGTTCTTGGATTGACTCGCTCAACTCGCGAAGTTCAGTTTCATTAAAGTGAATTCGCGGTTGATTAGGGTTGGGAACGATATCCTCAATAGGTAGCTTTGTTTCAGATGCGGCATTTGAAGCAGATGCAGCAGAACCACCGGTCTCATACTCAGCCTCTGAGACCAAAGCATTGAGTCCGCGTCCCAATCCACCACGTTTCTTTGCACTAGGCACGCTTGATCACCTCTTTTGCAAGGTTCATATACGCTTTTGCACCCTTGTTTTGAGGTGCATAGGTAATTATCGGTTCTCCAAAAGACGGAGCTTCAGAGATTTTAACCGTACGGGGAATCAGCGTCTTAAACGCCTTATCACCAAAGTACGATTGAACTTCCTCAACAACCTGATTCGACAAAGAAGTACGTGAGTCATACATGGTCATAAGCACGCCATAGGTGTCTAAGCCCTTGTTCAGACGTGATTTGACCATCTTCATTGACTCAAGCAGCTTCGTAACGCCCTCGAGTGCGTAATACTCACACTGGATTGGAATCAAAACGCTATCTGCTGCGGTCAGGGCATTGATAGTAAGCAGGCCGAGCGAAGGAGGACAGTCAATGAAAATAAAATCGAACTCGTCCTGAATCGGCTCAAGCAAATCTTTGAGGCGGGTTTCACGAGCAATTGCGCTTACGAGCTCAATTTCGGCACCTGCAAGCTGAATCGTAGCTGGAATTACGAATACCTTTTTGCAATTTGTATCAAGAACAAGCGATTCTGCCGGCACATCATTCAACAATGCATCATAGATGCAGTGATCAAGGTCTTCTTTTTCAATTCCAAATCCACTGGTACTGTTTCCCTGCGGATCAAAATCGACAATCAGTGTCTTACGACCCTGCTCACCCAGTGCTGCTGCAAGGTTTACAGCCGTCGTTGACTTACCGACGCCGCCTTTTTGATTGATGATTGCAATGA
This sequence comes from uncultured Collinsella sp., assembly GCA_938023905.1. Lineage (GTDB taxonomy): Bacteria > Actinomycetota > Coriobacteriia > Coriobacteriales > Coriobacteriaceae > Collinsella. The sequence goes on from CALJCO010000002.1 coordinate 29,042, forward strand.
TACGCGTGTCTTTTGCGTTCTTAGAACGCTTAACGTCGCGAAATCCCACGGTCCCTCCTGGTGTGTATTAAAGCTGTCAAACGGAGGATGTTTCACGTGAAACATTCCGATTCGATATCAACCGCCATGTCTCACGTGAAACACTGCAAGTTGTTAGTATCCATTATGTTTCACGTGAAACATCTAGGCAAGCGGATTCTTCTTAGCCATGCCATTTGCACGAGGCAATGAAACGGATGCTGGATGACTCTTCTTGAGAACAATGAACTCCCTGTGGCCCAAGCCCTCAGGCAAATCGATTGCGTCATTAAGAAGCAAAGTGAAGCCGCAAATCTTAGCTGCCGACATACCGGAAACTAGCTCCTCATCCGAAGGATTACCCTTGGTGATAACAAATAGACCTCCATCCTTGAGGAACGGAGCCGCATACTCAACAAGAATCGGTAGAGCGGCAAGTGCGCGGGCGGTTACGACAGAAAACTGCTTCTTATGGCTTCGAGCATATTCTTCAAGGCGATCATGAATCGCATGAGCATGTTTCAACCCAAGAGCATGAACAAAAGAATTGACGGCATCAACCTTCTTACCAACAGAGTCAATATAAGTAGTTTTACGATGCGTGGCTATGGTTAACGGAATACCAGGGAAGCCCGCACCTGTACCCATATCGAGCAAAGCTCCCTCAGGAGCCTTATTGATATAGGGGAGCAAAACAAGTGAGTCGAGGATATGAAGTACCGCAGCATCTTCTACGTTAAGAATACGGGTGAGATTAGTTGTCTCATTTGTTTCCAGAACCAAATCCAAATGCTGAATACATTTCCTCAGCTCAACATCAGATACGCTCAAGGAATACTCTTTGCAATAGGAAGATAGACGAGTCAACATCTCGTCAGCTTGCTGATCAGTAAGCACTAACAACGAAAGCTCCTTTCTGACAAAAATCAGTGTATCGAGAACTTTTGACAAAAAAAGGGGACGTGGAAACCACGTCCCCTTAGCATAAGCTCGAGCAGATTATCGAGCAACAATCACCACATGGCGATCAGGGTCAGAACCCTCAGAATGAGTATCGACGGCATCATTGCCACGAAGTGCAATGTGAACCAGTCGACGCTCATAGGCATTCATGGGCGGAAGCGAAACACTCTTATGAGTGCGGATGGCACGCTCGGCTGCAGACTGTGCCATGGAGGCAACCTTGTCCTGACGGCGGCTCTTGTATCCCTCGACGTCCACTACAACCGGATACCTAAAGCCAAGCTTGCGGCTCACCAGCAATGAGAACATAACCTGAAGGGCATCAAGGGTGCGACCATGACGGCCAATGAGAACAGCAAGGTCGGGAGCCGTTACATCCAGAATCAGCTCACCCTCGTCGCCCTCATACTCATCGATAGGAGAGTTGGCGGCATCGAAGTGCGAAAGGATGGAACGCAGGATGGAAATCGCGACATCGGCAATGGTGTCGAGCTCCTCGTCGGTCAGCTCTTCACCGGCCTTGTAGCGCTGTGCAATCTCGGGATAATCGCCCGCGACCTGCGGGGCAACCTCCTCAAGCATATCCTCGATGATCTCTTCAGACATAACGTACTCCAAAAGTTAGGTACCTAAATAAGATTGATATCCCGCTACTTCTTCTTGTGCGGGCGCGGCTTCTTCTCGCGACGAGTGACCTCAACCTGCAGCGGCGCGTTCTTAAGGCGCTCCTCCTCATCGGCCTTCGCCTTGTCGATGACCTTCTGCGTCACAAAAATCTGCTGGATAACCTGCCAAGCAGACGAGACGTCGTAGTACAGCAGAACACCAACGGGAAGGCTCCAGCCCATCCAAAGCATCATGACCGTCATGACAACGGCCATCATACGCATGCTCTGAGCCTGCTGGCCGGTCTGGTTGCGCGACATATAGAGCTGCGGAATCAGGGTCAGGACAGCGAACAGGATCAGGCAGACCAGCGCAGGCAGCGCGACCATAAAGCCATCGGCAAAGGAGGCACTCGGCGTGGTCGTCAGGTCGGGCAGAATATTAAAGAACGAGAACGTGCCGTCGTTAAAGTAGTCCGGCAGGTTACGCAGCAGCGTAAATAGGGCGAACAGGACAGGCATCTGAATCAACAGCGGCAGACAACCAGCCATCGGGTTGAACTTGTTCTCGCTGTAGAACTTCTGCATTTCCTCGGCCTGACGCTGGGGATCGTCGGCATAGCGCTCCTGGATCTCGAGCATCTTGGGCTGCAGCACCTGCATGCGTGCCGTCGACTTAGTCGACTTGAGCATAAGCGGCGTCAGCAGCAGACGGATGATGACCACCAGGATGATGATGGACAGGCCCCAGTCGACCGCAAAGGTCTGGATGAGCTTGAGCAGCTCGAAAAGGATGTTAACGATCCAATCCCACATGTAAGTTTTCCTCCGATAGCGAGTGCCCGCTAGGGCACAGGGTCATAACCGCCGACGTGCAGGGGATTGCAGCGAGCGATGCGCCTCACGGCAAGCCAGCAGCCTCTCAAAACACCGTACTTCTCAATCGCCTGGACGGCGTATTGCGAGCACGTTGGGTAATAAATGCAGGCGTCAGGCAATAAGGGCGAAATAACCTGTTGATATATGCGAATAGGAGCGATGGCAACACGTCGCAAAACGTGATTGCTCATCGCTCCTCCCCGGCAACGCCGGCGCGTTTCATAAGCGAACGCAATGCATTGTCCATCTCCTGAGGCGAAGAAACCCTCGTCTTGGGAGTTGCGAACAAGATGATGTCATAACCCGCAACGGGAAATCCACAGCTGCGGGCGGCCTCGCGCATCACACGCTTAGAACGGTTGCGCACGACAGCACAACCGAGCCGTTTAGCACCAACGAAGGCGACCCTTCCGGAGTCGCCTTCGCCAACCGATTCACATATGGTCATTCGAATCAGAGGGTGATTGAAACGACGCCCCTGACTGAACACATGCTCGAAATCTAGCCGAGACTTAATAGTCTTCATGCGAGATGTGTGTATCGCTGCTAGACAGTGAGACGCTTGCGGCCCTTGGCGCGACGACGGGCGAGCACGGCACGACCACCCTTAGTGGCCATACGGGCACGGAAGCCATGGGTCTTGGCGCGCTTACGCTTATTAGGCTGATACGTACGCTTCATCTTAAGTTCCTCCTGCTGCATTTCGAGTGTCCGCGGGGGCGCGGACGCAGATATAGACACGTGAGCTTGAAGATTGTAGGGAAATCAATGTTCAAATGTCAAGAAATCAAAGGTAAAAGGTTGCGCAGTTCACACGGTTCCCCCATAAGCCGAGCTCGATTTAGCGGTGCATGGCAACTTTTCACGATATTTCATCGAGTTTTCAACAGGTCATGTTGGCAATGTTGAGAACTTTTCGTCCGTTTTCCAAAGTTTTCAACAGGTTTTGAAAAGTTGTCGAAAGATGAGAAACATTGCACGGTGAGCTACTATTTGTTCGAAACCTTTTGAAAGATTGCGAGCGGCATGTCTGACGACTTTTACACCATGGTCGATTCCGGAGACCCGGCACCCGACAACGAGCACATCACCGGCGTGCGCGAAGAGCGTGAGGAAGGCGAGCAGACGACCACGCAGGCGCCAAAAGCCATGTACGCCGCGCGGATCGCCGTCTATGACGATATGCTGTCGACACCGCGTGTGATCGTCATTGATCCGCAAGATGTCCGCACGTATTTGGAAGAGACGACCAACACCGTCTACCAGTGCATGAAAGAACAAGGTGGCCATATCTCGCTCATGGTCATCCGCGAGATTGTCGAAAACTTTATCCACGCGCACTTTGCCGAGCCCATCATCTCGATTCTGGACGGCGGAGACACCATCCGCTTCGCTGATCAAGGACCCGGCATCGACGACAAGGAGCGTGCTTTCGACTTTGGCGTTACCAGCGCAAACAGCAAGATGAAGCGCTACATCCGTGGAACCGGAGCAGGGTTTCCCATGGTGCAGGAGTATTTGGAAAACGCCGGCGGGGCCGTGTCCATCGAGGACAACATGGGCAACGGCACCGTGGTTACGGTAAGCCTGGACCCTAAACGCGTGCAGGAAATCGAACGCGCCGGCGGGCGCGGTGCTGCCGTGCGGCCCGAGACGAAGCAGCCCGCATATCCCCTGCCGGGAGCTTTTGCGCAGCAGCCCATGGCAACGCAACAGATGCAGCCCCGCGTGGGACAGATGCAGCAGCCCGGAATGCTTCCTACACAAGAGTCCCAGGCGGCGTCGATGTCGATGCCGCCAAACGTGCCAGAGGCCATGCCGCTGGCGGATCAGGATACAGCAGCAATGCAGCAGGCGACGGGGGCACCGGGTAGCCAGCAAATGGGCTATCAGCCGTACCAACAGGGATATCCATATCAGCAGATGCCGCCACTGGGGTATGGCCAGCAGTTCCCACAGCAGTACCAGCAGGGATATCAGCAGCCGTACCAGCAGATGCCGCAGCAGCAGCACAACCCCTGGGCCCAGCAGATGACTCCGCAGCCTTACCACCAGTGGCCTCAAAGTTTTCAACAGCAAATGCCGCCGATGCAGAGTTCTCAACAACCAGCAGCTCAAATGATGTATCCTAATGCAGCAAATCAGTATGCGCAGCCACAACCGGACGTGTTCGTAAGCGATCGCGGCAACGCCGCGCTGGGCTATCTGGCGCAAAATCAAGCGTGCGGTGCTACCGATCTGGCGAGGGCGTTTGGAAACTCGGCCCCCACTTGGTCACGCACGCTCAATGACTTGGCGCAGGCCGGCTTGGTCATCAAGCATGGCCAGAAATACCATCTGACCGAACTCGGCGCCGCTCGCGTGCGAGCTCAGAGCTAAAGAACGGGAGAGACAGTGGACGAGGAAGCAAGCATCATCCTGGGGGATGCCATCGCCTTTTGCCAGCGCGACGGCCGAGATGCACGCCTCATCAACATGCTGGGGCAATCGCGCGCCATAAGCCTGACCGAAGATACGCTCACGATCGAGGCCCCCTCGCGCTTTGCCATCGCGCAGCTCAAAAAGCATCAGCCGACCATTGAGGCCTATCTGGAAGAAATCGCCTTTGCACCGATCGCGCTCGACATCGTGGCACCGCAAGGCGCCGCGACGGAATCCGCTGCCGCGACGGCGCCTGCCACGGCTCCCGCTGCTTCCCCGGCGGTGCCGGCCTCCGCAGGCGACGTGCCGACAATCGAGCACCAGCACAGCGATGTTTCCCGTGAAACCATGGCACCGTTGCCGACCGCGGCGGCGACGTCAACGAACGCACCCGTCACGCACATGCCCATCGCTCACGACGCAACGACGGGCGCGGATTCGGGCATTGCAATCAAGAACACTCTCTCGGCCGATGATTTTCGCCGCATGATGAACCAGATGAAGGGTGGAGCGCCAACTAAATCCACGCAAGCTGCGACCCCCGCTTCACCCATGCCAGCACCGACCGCGCCGGCCGAACAGAATACGGATGGAGCCCCGCTCGCCGCGAACTCAAAATTTACCTTTGAGAACTTTGTCTACGGCCCCGAGAACAGCCATGCCTATCGCTCGGCACTCAAGTTTGCCGCCCTCGCGGACGAGCGGGGCACGTGCACATCACTGTTCATCTACGGCAAATCGGGCCTGGGCAAGACGCACCTGCTGCTTGCCATCAAAAACGAGCTCGCCGAAAAGTCGCCCGAGATCAAGGTCAAGTATGCCAACTCCCAGGCATATCTGGACGACCTGATGACCGAGTTCGACCGCCAAAAGAAGAGCAACGCCCCCATCATGCAGGCGTACCACGGCGTGGACGTGCTCATCATCGATGACATCCAAAACATCATCGGCAAGCGCGCGAGCGTGGACTACTTTTTCCAGCTCATGGACGAGTTCATCCGCAACAACAAGAAGGTCGTCATCGCGGCAGACCGCGCCCCCAAGGACCTGAGCATGGACGAGCGTCTGACCAGCCGCTTTAACGCCGGTATGCTCTGTTTGGTGGCGGAGCCCAGCTACGAGATGAAATACAAGATCTTGCAGCGCTACTACGAGAACACGATAGCCGCCGCGCCCGAGGCGGGCGACGACTCGCTGTTGGCGGCCTATGGCGGCGACGGCGGGCACCTGACCGACGAGCACTTTAAACACATGGCAGAGGTGTCGGGCACCAACATCCGCGAACTCGAGAGCTTCTGCGAGCGCTGCGCCGGCGAGGCGGGCGACCGCGAGCGCGAGGGCGGGGAGCTCACCTTTGATGATATCGACGCCATTGCTAGCCAGTACTTCGACACATCGGCCAAAAAGATCAACGTCCAGACGGTTCAGTCCGTCATCGAAGAGCAGTACGGCGTGACGCACGAGGAGCTCATCGGCCCGCGTCGCAACGCCAATATCGCCAAAGCACGCCATATCGCTATCTACCTAGCCATCGAGATGTGCGAGATGACGACCACGGCGGTGGGCGCCGAATTTGGCAACCGCAACCACTCGACCGTCAGCACGAGTTACAAAAAGGTCCAGAAGATGATCCAGGAAGACCGCACCGTCACCGAAGATCTCAAGTCGCTGCGCGATAAAATTACACTGCGCTCGTAGGGAAATAGAGACACCTGTTGAAAACTTGTCGAAACCACGGGCATAAGGTGTTTAAAACCCAACCCGCGGTGATGAAAAGTTTTGCGCAGGTTTTGAACGTGGAAAACCACCCCCGTTGCACACAGGTTGCTGTCGATTCTCTTTTTGGGTCTGACCTGCGTCTTTGGGAGTAATCAACAGTTTCGTCAGTGCTATTACTATTATTAAGATATTTATATCTATAGAAAGGTATTAAAAGATGAAGTTCACCGTCAGCCAGAGCTCGCTTACACAAGCCATCGGCGTCGTTATGAAGGGTGTCGCTTCGGCATCCACCCTTCCCATCCTGTCGGGCGTGCTCGTCAAGGCGCAAGACGGCATCTTGGAATTCCAAACCTCTAACTACACCATCTCGATCCGTCATCGCATCGCGGCGCATGTCGAAGAAGAGGGCGAGATGGTTATCCCCTGTAAGATGCTCTCCAATATCACCAAGACCCTCCCCGATGCTCCGGTCGCCTTTGAGCTGTCCGAGCGCCAGGTGCTGATTAGTTGCGAGAAGAGCTCTTTCCGCCTGAACACGCTCGATGCCAATGACTTCCCCGAGTTTCCGGCCTATGCCATCGAGAGTGCCGTGGAGCTGCCGACCGATATCTTGTCCGAAATGGTCGGCCGCGTGTGGCGCGTCACCTCGACCGACAAGGCCCGCCCCATCCTGGGCGGTGTGCACATGAAGGTCGAGAACAACACCGTGCGCCTGGTGGCGACCGATTCCTTCCGCTTGGCCGTGTGCGATACGCAGGTCGAGACCTCGACCCTCGAGGGCTCCTTTGAGCTCAACGTTCCAGCCGACGCCTTTAACGACGCGCTGAACATCATGGCCAGCCAGGCGACCATTATGATCGGGGCTACCGACACCCAGGTCGTCTTCGAGGCCGGCAACACCACCTACGTGTCGCGCCGCATCGAGGGCGTGTACCCCAACTACAAGCAGCTCATCCCCGATTCGTGCGTGACGAGCGTCAAGATCGACGTCGCCGCCTTTAACGCCGCCCTCAAGCGCGTGGCCGTTATCGCGAGCGCCAACCCCGCCGTCAAGTTCGAGATCGATGTCGAGAACGGGCAGATGGGCCTGTCCTCCATTTCCAATGACCAGGACCTTGCGCAGGAGACGATCGATGTCGAGGCCGAGGGCGAGTCGGGTACCATCGCCTTCAACTACCACTACATCTTCGGCTGCCTCAATGCCCTGTCCAAGGAGAAGGAGATCACGCTGGAGCTCAAGAGCTACTCGCAGGCGGGCATCTTCAAGTCCTACGACAAGATCAACTACCTGTACCTAGTCATGCCGGTCCGCATCTAGCGCTGCGCCATGACCATATTCGCCCGCGATCTTTCCGTCGCGCACTACCGCAGCTTCGATAGCTATCGCCTTGCCCTGGACGAGGGCGTGACGATACTTGCGGGACCCAACGCAGCGGGAAAGACCAATCTCATAGAGGCGCTGCAGCTGCTGACGAGCGGTGCCTCGTTTAGGCATCCGACCGCAGCCGAGCTCGTCCATGACGGCGTGGGCTCGTGCAAGGTCGAGCTGAGGCTCGAGGGCGACGGCCGCGTGCTTGATATGGGATTGAGCGCGGGGGACGGTAAGCGCTCGTTTAGCCGCAACGGCAAGAGATGCTCCGCCGCCGGTGTGCGCGGGGTTCTGCCGAGCGTGCTGTTTTGTCCCGACCATCTGGACATGGTTAAGCGAGGCGCCAGTGTGCGCCGCGCCGCCCTCGATGACTTTGGCATGCAACTGAGCGCACGCTATGCCGATCTTGCGAATACCTATGGGCGTTGCGTGACCCAGCGTAATGCCTTGCTCAAGGAGACCTGGTGCTGCCGCGAGATGCTCGGCGCGTGGAACGATTCGATTGCCCGCGCGGGCTCGGCCCTGCTCGTGCACCGGTTGGCCCTACTCGACCGGCTGGCGGGCCATGTGCGCGCTGCCTACGGGCAAGTGGCGTCCGGTGAGGCCGCCAACGTGTCCTATGCGTCCACGCTGGGGGATTTGCCCCAGGTCGAGGATCGCGAAGAGCTGAAGGGCTGGGCGTACGAGCGCATGCTGGCTGCCCTCGATGAGCACGCCGACGAGGAAATTCGCCGCGGCGTGACGCTGGTGGGACCGCATCGCGACGAGATTGAGTTTACCGTGGCGGGTCGCTCCGCCCGTTCGTTTGCCAGCCAAGGACAGCAGCGTACACTGGTGCTGTCCTGGAAGGTGGCCGAGGTTGCCGTGGCTCGCGATGTCCTGGGCACCGCCCCACTGCTGCTTCTGGACGACGTGATGAGCGAGCTCGACGGCGGGCGTCGCGGTGCTTTCCTGCGGCTGATCGGCGATGATATCCAGACGGTCATAACTACGACCAACTTGGGGTACTTTACCGATGACCTGCTTGATCGAGCCAAGGTGGTGAGCATGGGTGAGACGTGCTAATTACGAGCGCGAGAGCGAGACAGTCGCCTTCAGCGGGTTTTTGAACGCAGAGCGCCAGCGCATCCTGGCGGCTGCAACGCCTAAGCGCCGTGCGCAGATGGAGGCTGCCGAGGAGTCGCGCACGGTCTATCGCGCATGGAACGCGGTGTGCTCGGGCACGCGCGAGGGACGGCATGTGACGGGACTGCGCTACCTGCCCGAGTCCAATGAGCTGCTGGTGTATCTCGACTCGCCCTCGTGGACGCAGGAAATGACGCTGTTGCGCGAGATCATCCGCGCACGCATGGAGCGCGCCGGTGCGCATGTGGACGGCCTGGTGTTCAAAACCACCGCGCCCGGTCACACACCGTCCGCCGCCAAGGAGCGCCTGCGCCCGGCGACGACCGAGCGATCGCCGGCCCCGCACGCCGACCTAAGTGAGGCCGAGCGTACCGAGATCGAGCGCCAAGTGGCGCCCATCGAAGACCAAAAACTGCGCGAGGCCCTCGAGAATGCCATGAGAGCCAGTGCCGAGTGGGCCAAGGGCGTGCAAAGCAAAAAAGAGCCTTAAATCGCATCTGGTGGCCTTGTAGAGCCAAATACCCTCGTTCCCGAGGGTATTTTTTTACGATAAACTAGTAAGGCTGTACACATTTTCTTGACTGAAGGAGGACGTGTGGCAAACGAAAACGATTACGATGGCGGCGAGATTAAGATTCTCGAAGGTCTCGAGGCCGTTCGTAAGCGCCCGGGCATGTATATCGGCTCGACGAGCGCCAGCGGTCTGCATCACCTGGTGTGGGAGATCGTTGACAACTCCGTCGACGAGGCCATGGCCGGTTTCTGCACCGAGATCCAGGTGACGGTCCACGCCGACAACTCCATCACGGTCGTCGACAACGGGCGCGGCATCCCCGTCGACGAGCACCCTGTTAAAAAGATCCCGACGCTCGAGGTCGTTATGACGATCTTGCACGCCGGCGGTAAGTTCGATAACTCGGCCTATAAGGTCTCGGGCGGCCTGCACGGCGTGGGCATCTCCGTCGTCAACGCACTGTCCAAGCGCGTGGTCGTGCAGGTGCGCCGTGATGGCAGCGTCTACGAGATGGAGTTCTCGCGTGGCAAGACCGTCAAGAAGATGGAGGTCGTGGGCAGCTCGGATTCGACGGGTACCACCGTCACCTTCTGGCCCGACGACGAGATCTTCGAGACCTGTGTCTACGATTTCGATACGCTGCACAACCGTCTGCAAGAGACGGCGTTCCTCAATAAGAATCTGAAGATTGTGCTGACCGACGAGCGCGAGGCGACTCCCCACGTGGAGGAGTTCTGCTACGAGGGCGGCATTATCGACTTCGTCAAGTTCCTCAACGATGGCAAGGATGTCCCCGAGGCCTTTAAGGAGCCCATCTACATCGAGGGTAAATCGGATCCGGATGCGCCCGTGACCAAGATGGGCGAGGTCGAGGTGTCCCTGCAGTGGAATGCCGGCTATGGCGAGAACGTCATGTCGTTTGCCAACGACATCTACACCCCCGAGGGCGGCATGCACCTTGAGGGCTTCCGCACCGCCCTCACCCGCGTGATCAACGATTACGCCCGCAAGCAGAACCTGCTCAAGGAGAAGGACGCCAACCTGAGCGGCGACGACGTGCGTGAGGGCCTTTCGGCCGTTATCTCGGTCAAGCTGCCCGATCCGCAGTTTGAGGGCCAGACCAAGGCCAAGCTCGGTAGCTCCTATATGCGCGCGCTCACGCTCAAGATCGTGACCGACGGCCTTGCCGATTACTTGGAGGAGCATCCCAAGCCCGCTCGCGAGATCGTCAAGAAGGCGCAACAGGCCTGCAAGGCGCGCAACGCCGCCCGCAAGGCGCGCGAGGCGACCCGCCGCAAGAGCCTGCTCGAGACGGCGTCCCTGCCCGGTAAGCTCGCTGACTGCTCGGTGCGCGATGCCGAGCTGACCGAGCTCTTCATCGTAGAGGGTGACTCGGCAGGCGGTTCGGCCAAGGACGGCCGTCGCCGAGACATCCAGGCGATTCTGCCCCTGCGCGGCAAGATTCTGAACGTCGAGCGCGTTGGTGACCATCGCGCGTTCTCGAGTGACACCATCCAGTCGCTGATTACCGCGATCGGCTGCGGCGTCACGACGAGTGCCGGCGACGGCGGCGACTTCGATATCACCAAGGCGCGCTACCACAAGATCATCATCATGACCGATGCAGACGTCGACGGTGCGCACATCCGCATCCTGCTGCTGACGTTCTTCTACAAGTACATGCGTCCGCTGATCGATGCCGGCTACGTCTATGTTGCCTGTCCGCCCATCTTTGGCATTAAGGTGCGCAACAAGATACACTACGTGTATCCCAACGGCCGCCAGCCCGAAGACGAGATCCTGCGCGACACCATCCAGAGTCTGGGCCTGAACCCCGACGATAACGACGAAGACGGCAAGGCCAAGGATGGCAAGATCACCAAGAAGCGCAAGGGCTATACCGTCCAGCGCTACAAGGGTCTGGGCGAGATGGACCCCAAGCAGCTCGCCTCGACGACGATGGATCCCAAGACCCGCATCCTGCAGCGCGTGTCGATCGAGGATGCCGTGGTGGCAGACCGCGCCGTGCGCGAGCTGATGGGTTCCGAGGTCGGCTATCGCCGCGAGTACATCGAGAAGCACGCACATGATGCACGATTCCTTGACGCTTAAGAGGAGGTAACGTGGCAGACGATATCAGCAATAACGAGGGTATGGGCGAGGCCGGCGATGCCGGCATGCCCGACGATTTGAAGCGCCTGCTCGCCCGTGCTGAGCAGGGCGAGGACGGCGATCCGGACGCCTATAACCCCGATGCCGATGATGATGAGGAAGAGGACGACGACGGTGAGCTCGAGGAGAGCTTTGGCGAAGTCGACCGTGGCGCCTCGGCCGGCGAGGATATCAACGGCGGCCAGCTCCAGATTTCGGAGTTTGGCCGCGAGATGAAGCAGTCATTTATCGAGTATTCGATGTCGGTCATTACGGCGCGCGCCCTGCCGGACGTGCGCGACGGCTTAAAGCCGGTGCACCGCCGCATCCTGTACGCGATGAACGAGAGCGGCATCTACCCCAACCGCCCGCACAAGAAGTCGGCCTGGACGGTCGGCGAAGTTATCGGTAAGTACCACCCGCATGGCGACTCCGCGGTCTATGAGGCCATGGTCCGCCTGGCGCAGTGGTTCTCCATGCGCACGCCGCTCATCGACGGTCACGGCAACTTCGGTAACATCGACGGCGACGGCGCGGCGGCCATGCGTTACACCGAGAGCCGCCTGGCAAAGCCCGCCATGGAATTGCTGCGTGACTTGCAGAAGGATACCGTCGACTGGCAGCCCAACTACGACGAATCGCTCGCCGAGCCTCAGGCGCTGCCTGCGCGCTTCCCCAACCTGCTGGTCAACGGCAGCCAGGGCATCGCCGTCGGCATGGCCACCAATATCGCCCCGCATAACCTCACCGAGGCGATCGAGGCAACCTGCTACCTGATCGATAATCCCGACGCCACTGTCGACGAGCTCATGCAGATCATGCCCGGTCCGGACTTCCCCACCGGCGCCATCATCATGGGCAGTGCCGGTATTAAGCAGAGCTACGAGACCGGCCGTGGCTCCATTACCGTGCGCGCCAAGGCTCACGTGGAGTCCACCAAGACCGGCCGCAGCCGCCTGGTCTTTACCGAGATTCCCTACATGGTCAACAAGGGCACCCTGCAGGAGAAGATCGCCCAGCTCGTCAACGACAAGCGCATCGAGGGTATCTCGGATATGCGCGATGAGTCCAACCAGAAGGGTATCCGTCTGGTCATCGAACTCAAGAAGGGCGTCATCCCGCAGGTCGTGCTCAACAACCTGTACAAGTACACCTCGCTGCAGACGACCTTTGGCGCCAACAACCTGGCGCTTGTCAACGGCGTTCCCAAATGCCTGAGCCTGCGCGAGATGCTGCAGCACTACATCGACCACCAGGTCGACGTCGTCACCCGCCGCACCCGCTTCGACCTTAAGAAGGCCCAGGCCCGCGCGCATATCCTTGAGGGCTACCTGATGGCCCTTGACCATATCGACGAGGTCATCAGCATCATCCGCTCCTCGCAGACCGACTCCGAGGCCAGCAGCCGCCTGATCGAGCGCTTTGGCTTTACGCCCGAGCAGACCACGGCCATCCTCGAGATGAAGCTGCGCCGCCTGACCGGCCTGGAGCGCGACAAGATCCAGGAAGAGCTGGACGGCCTGCGCCGCGCCATCGCCTACTACGAGGACCTGCTGGCGCACGAGGAGAAGATCCTGGGCGTCATTAAGGAAGAGATGCGCGAGATCTCCAAGAAGTTCGGCGATAAGCGCCGCACCGAGATCAGCCATGTCGAGAAGGACCTGGACGTCGAGGACCTCATTGCCGATGAGGACATGGTCGTGACCATCACCCACACCGGCTATGTCAAGCGCATCCCGGTGGCCGCCTACCGCGCCCAGAAGCGCGGCGGCAAGGGCGTGTCGGGCGTCAACCTCAAAGAGGACGACGTTATCGACGAGATGTTCATCGCGTCCACGCACGAGTACGTGCTGTTCTTCTCGAGCAAGGGTAAGGTCTATCGCCTGAAGGTGCACGAGCTGCCGGTGGGTACGCGCCAGGCGCGCGGTACCGCGATCGTCAACCTGCTGCCCTTCGAGGAGGGCGAGAAGATCGCGAGCGTCATCAGCTGCCGCGAGTTCCCTGCCGACGAGTACCTGATGTTTGCCACCAAGAGCGGCATGGTCAAGAAGACCGTAATGAGCGCATATGACCGCAGCCGCCGCGACGGCCTGATCGCTATCAACCTGCGTGACGACGACGCGCTGCTGAACGTGCGCCGCGTGCGCGAGGGCGACAAGATTATCCTGGCCACCACCGCGGGCAAGGCGATCATGTTCTCCGAGGAGCAGGTGCGCGCCACCGGCCGCGATACTAGCGGCGTTCGCGGTATCGGTATGAAGGACGGCGTGAGCGTTCTGGGCATGGAAGTCACTAACGGCAACGGTGATTTATTCGTCATCACCGAGCGCGGCTACGGCAAGCGCACGCCGGTCGCGGACTACCCGGAGCAGAATCGCGGCGGCCAGGGCGTCTACACCATCCAAATGACCGAGCGTAAGGGCAACCTCGCGGCCATGAAGACGGTGGGCCCGCAGCACGAGCTGTTCATCGTGACGGAAGGCGCGACGGTCATTCGCGTCAAGACCGACGAGATCAGCCAGACCGGCCGCGCCACCCAGGGCGTCAAGATGATGACCGTCGACAACAACGACCGCATCTGCGCCGTAGCCCGCATGACGGCAGCCAAGGAAAAACCCGAAGGCGAAGGCGCCGAGGCCGCAGCCGATACCGAAGAGGCCCCAGTCGACCTAGGCGACGGCAACGACATGCCAGAGGATCTCCTCGACGAGTAAGTAGTCCTCTCCGGTCAAAAACATCAGACCCCATATATCGGCGGTCGGCGCACCTGCGCGCCGACCGCTTTTTTGAAAACCTAGGGACCCGCGTTCGCCCCGGTCGCCCGGCGGCATATGAAGTCGATCGCGAGTTCCGCACGAGCCGGAGAGCACTTAATGT
>CALJCO010000003.1 GCA_938023905.1 uncultured Collinsella sp.
TGGGCGAATGACTCGGGTTACAATACGCCTGACATATCGCCCCCTTCTCCGGATGGGGGCAGCGTAAGCGCTCTTGTGGCGGCACCGTAGGACTTTGAAGGTGGCCGTCGTAAGAGCGCTTTTTGTTTAGGCACCCGGGCTCGGGCGCATGCTATGAAGGGAGAGCACATGAAGAGTTTCGTTGCCGAGGATTCGTTTTGGGAGCTATTTCCGCAGGCGGCTGTCGGTGTTGTGGTCGTAAAGGGCATGAAGCCCGCGGCTCAGATTCCTCAAGAGGACGTTGATGCGATTGCCGCGTTGCTCGACCGCGCCAATATCGATGCGGAGCGTCACCTGACGAGTGATACCATCAGCGAGAATGCGCCGGTTAAGGCATGGCGCGAGGCATATCGCCTATTCAAGACCAAGAAGGGCGCGCGTTGCTCAATTGAGAACCTGCTCAAGCGCGTGCTCAAAGGAAAGCCGGTGGGCCACATTACGCCCGCGGTGGACATCTACAACACGGTGTCGCTGTCCTACGCGCTGCCCGTAGGCGGCGAGGATTTGCACGCGATTGAGGGAGACCTTTGCCTGAAGGTGACCGACGGTGGCGATTCATTTCTGCCGCTTGGCGAGGAGACAGATGACCCGACGCTGCCCGGCGAGCTCGCCTACATCGATGATGCGGGCGCCGTATGCCGCTGCTGGAACTGGCGCGATGGCGTTCGAACGGCGTTGTCCGATGATTCGGCCGATGCTTTCCTGGCGATTGAGTGCGTGGAGCCCGAGCGGATGGGGGATTGCCAGGCCGCGATCGATCGCTTAGCCGAGCTGCTCGAGCGCTATCTGGGAGCGACGGTTGTCGTTAAAACGCTTGTGACCCGCGACAATCCTTGCGTGGGGCTGTAGCGAAGTCTGCGGATCAAACTCGATGCCCCAAACCACCACAAAGGTGCCTGTCCCCTTTGTGGTGGTTTTTATGTTGATGGGTTAACAAATGGGATATTTGGGTACGGGTGTTGCCTTGTGCGGCTAAGATGTTTACCCGTTAGCATCATGTAAGCGAAAGGCGGTCGTCACCATGCAGCAGAACGACGAGACACGTTTTGAGGACTTTGTCGGACTGATCAGCGGCCTCTACAAGGAGATTCAGCGTATCAAGACGTCCGAAGGCGCAAGGCTGGGCCTCAAGGGCTCCGACGTTATGTGCCTGTACTATCTTGAGCGCAGCAAGGACGGCCTGACTGGCGCCGACCTCGCCCGCATGGCCGGCGTTACCCGTGCCGCCGTTTCGCGCACACTGGCACATCTGGAGGAGGGCGGCTACGTCGAGGTTGACGACTCGGGTGATGCGGCCGTCAAGTATCGTGCTCCGGTGCGCCTGACTGCCCTGGGCGGCGAGAGCATGAGCGAGGCCGATCGCATCATTCGCGAGGTGCTCGATACCACCGGCAAGGCCATGGGCGTGGAGCAGCGCGAGCAGATGTATGCATCGCTGCGCACGATCCTCAACACCCTGCGCGAGATCTAGAGCCGCGCTGGCGCTAGCTTTCAGCCAAGAACTGCATCGTCCCGTTTGAGCACGTACGCCGTGCCGGGACATTGCTGTCAAAATTCCCTGCGCGAGACCTGCGCAAGAAAGGATTCGTTATGTCCGTCCGCATTATTACCGATTCCGCAAGCGATATGTCGCCGGCGGAGCACCCCGCTCTGCGTGTTCTGCCGCTGTCCGTCACCTTTGGCACCGATGTGTATATGGATGGCGTCGACATCGATCACCAGCGCTTTTACGAGATGCTTGTGGAGCGCGATGAGCTGCCCAAGACCGGTCAGGTCAACCCGTACGCCTTTTCGCAGGCGATTGCCGAAGCGCGTGAGGCCGGCGATGAGGCCGTGATTATTACCGTGGGAGCCAAGCTCTCGGGCACCAACCAGAGTGCTCGTACGGCACTTGCCGAGGCGCCGGGCGGCGACATGTTCGTCGTGGACAGCAATAACGTGACCTTGGGCGAGCGCGTTCTGGTCGAGTATGCGCTGCGCCTGGTGGACGAGGGCCAGGGCGCGGCTCAGGTTGCGGCGGCTGTCGAGGCCGTGCGCGACCGCGTGGTCGTCATCGGCCTGCTCGAGACGTTGGAGTACCTGGTGCGCGGCGGTCGCCTGTCTGCTGCGGCCGGTGCCGTGGGTACGCTGCTCAACGTAAAGCCCGTGGTGGCTGCCGAGGACGGTCTGATCGTGCAGCTGGGCAAGGCGCGCGGTTCCAAGAACGGACGTAACCTGCTCAACCAGAAGGTCGAAAAGGCGGGCGGCATCGACTTTTCCATGCCGCTGGCGCTCGGCTATACGGGCCTTTCGGATGCGGTGCTCAAGAAGTATATCGAGGACAGCGCGGCACTGTGGGCTGGCCACACCGAGGGCGAACTGCCCGTTCACACCATCGGCGCCACCATCGGCACCCATGTAGGCCCCGGCGCCGTAGCCGTAGCCTTCTTCCAGCCCGTTAACTAGCCCACCTGCCAAAACCACCACAAAGGGGACAGGCACCTTTGTGGTGGTTTATGCTATTCCGGGTGGAAGGGAGCGAGCAATGGCGTCTGAGGGCTTTTTTGAGCGGGTGTACGAGGTGGTCGAGCAGATTCCCGAGGGGATGGTCGCCACGTATGGTCAGGTGGCGCTGCTTGCTGGACGTCCACGAAGTGCGCGGTACGTGGGGTATGCCCTGCATGGCAATCCGCGCCCCGGCGAGATTCCCTGTCACCGCGTGGTGTTTGCCGATGGCCGCATATGCGATGGTTTTGCTTTTGGCGGTCCCGATGCTCAACGTGAGCTTTTGCTAGGGGAGGGTGTGGCGTTTAAGGACGACATGCACGTCGACTTGGCCGCCTGTCGCTGGCCTGCAGGGCTCTAGCGGCTCTGCCGTGGTTAAAACCACCACAAAGGTGCCTGTCCCCTTTGTGGTGGTTCTAGTTTACCTGAGCTAACTTATGGAGAAGCTATGGGGGAACATATTGACGCTACAAAGTAAACCACGGTGAACTATATTGTATTCAGCAACGGAGCAGGCAATAGGCGATGAAAAAGCCTGCCCTGTTGAGTTTGATTCGCATTCCTCCCCTCTGTGCGATTCAACGGTGTACTTCGGGAACAGGCCCGCTGGCAACTAACTGCCAGCGGGCCTGTTCCTGTTTTTCGGGGGAGTGCAATGGGCAGAGCCGAACCGGTCGGGCACCAAAAAAGGCGGACGCACTAGCGCCCGCCCTATAACAATCGAAAGTTCTAGCCAGCAGATCGATCTAGTACACCATGCCCATGGCGTCCTGAACCTCGGCCAGGGTCTGCTCGGCAATCTCGTTGGCGCGACGGTTGCCCTCGTGCAGCACGTCCTTCACATAGTCCAGGTCGTTTTCGTAGCGCTGACGACGCTCGCGGATCGGCGCGAAGTACTCGTTGACGGCCTCGGTCACGTACTTCTTGAGCTGGCCGGAGCCGCCCATGCCAATCTCTTCGGCAATCTCGACCTCGGAACGGCCAGTGCAGATGGCGGCCGTCGAAAGCAGACCGGACACGCCGGGGCGGTTCTCGGGATCGAATGTGATCATGCGCTCGGAGTCGGTCTGGCTCTTCTTGATGCGCTTGGCCGTCTCCTCGGCGGTCATCGAGATGTTGATGGCGTTGCCGTAGCTCTTGCTCATCTTGCGACCGTCCAGGCCCGGCAGTAGCGGGGTCTCGGACAGCAGCGCTTCGACCTCGGGGAACACTTTGCCGTAGCGGTTGTTAAAGCGGCGGCCGATGGTGCGGGTGAGCTCGATGTGCGGCAGCTGGTCGCGACCGACGGGCACCACATTGCCCTTGCAGAACAGGATGTCGCAGGCCTGGTGCACCGGGTAGGTGAGCAGAAGGCCGGTGAGCTCGTGGCCCGAGGCCTCCATCTCGGCCTTGACCGTGGGGTTGCGCGCCAGCTCGGCCTCGGAGACCAGCGACAGGAACGGCAGCATGAGCTGGTTGGCGGCGGGCACGGCGGAGTGCGCGTAGATCATGGTCTTGTCGGGGTCGATGCCGCAGGCAAGGTAGTCCATGACCATGTTGTACACGTTGTCCTGGATGTGCTCGGTCGTGTCGCGGTCGGTGATGACTTGGTAGTCGGCGATGAGCACGTTGGTCTTGGCGCCCATGTTCTGCAGCTCAACACGGCCCTTGAGGGTGCCGAAGTAGTGACCCAGGTGCAGGCGGCCGGTGGGGCGGTCGCCGGTAAGCATGGTGAACTTCTCGGGCGTTTTTGCCAGGCCCTCGCGAATGGCGTTGCTCTTTTGCAGCGCGACTTCGTAGCTGTTCTCGTTTGGCATGATTGCTCCTAACGTATGTTCATTGGTCAAGATGATAACGCGTTTATTGGAGGGGCGGGTCGTAAGTAGGCGAGGGGCGGGAGATCGGCGGCATGTGCGATGGGCGCGGCATGGCTGCGCGTTTGGCCGGCGGCGCCTGGGCGCTTCCTCGGCAGCTTACCCTAGAGCTTGTGGTGGCGCTCTTCCTTACGTTCCTCGGCTGCCTGCTCCTCCTGCTTAAAGGCGGGGTCGTCGGGGGTGACGAGCTCATCCTCGTGTGTGCGCTTGTTGTAATGGTGGCGCAGCACGGGCTCAAACAGATGTAGATGCTTGGCAAAGGCCGCCGAACCAATGGCGAGCACGGTAAAGATGAGCACGCGCATGGGCACCTCGACCTGGTTAATCGCGGCGGCGCCGGCCGAAAGCATGATGCACCAGGCGTAGATGAGGAGCACTGCCTGTTTTTGGTTGTAGCCTTCTTGGATCAGGCGGTGGTGGATGTGGCCCTTGTCGGCCTGCCCGATGCTAATGTGGGCGCGCTTGCGGCGCACGATGGCGCTAAACGTGTCGATGATGGGCACGCCGGCAACGATGAGCGGAATGATAAGCGAGGTGAGCGCGGCGGTGCGGCTCACGTTGAGCAGCGAGATGGAGCCCAGCGCAAAGCCCAGAAGCAGCGACCCCGAGTCGCCCAAGAAGATGCTTGCGGGGTTGAAGTTGTAGCGCAAAAAGGCCAGACAGGCGCCAAAGAGCGCAATGGAGAGCGCGGCGGCGTCGATGCGGCCCGAGAGAACGGCCATCGAAAACATGGTGAACGACGCGATGCCGCAGATGCCCGTGGCCAAGCCGTCGAGGCCGTCGATGAGGTTAATGATGTTGGTGAATGCCACCAGATAGATCACGGTGATGGGGTAGGCGAGCCATCCGAGCATGATCTCGCCGGGGGCAAACGGGTTGACGATGACGCCGATCCGTAGGCCGCCGATACAGGCGATAAGCGCGGCGAGGACCTGTCCGGCCAGCTTTTGCTTGGGCTTGAGCTGGAAGACATCGTCGATAGCGCCGGTCGCAAAGATGACGGTAAAAGAAAGCGCAAGTATGGGGTAGCTGATGTGCAGACGGGGGTGGGGCACCAAAACGGGCGGCCAACCCAGGTACCAGGTGCCTAGGATTTGCACAATACAGGCAACGACCAGGCCCAAAAACACCGCCGTTCCGCCCAAACGCGGGATGGGCTTGGTGTTGATGCGGCGCTTAGAAGGATAGTCGACGGCGTCGAGCTTAATTGCCAAGCACTTGACCAGGGGCACCGTGAGGAAGGTCGTGATAAAGGCCGCCGCTGCCACGCATAGATACGGTATGTAGCTCGGGGATGAAGCCATGAATCTAAAAACCGCCAAGCGTCGAAGGAAAAGGTCAAAGGTTGCTAAGCGCAAAGGGCATAGCCGAACCATGATACTCGACCAAGGGGGGTGCATGGAATTGCACGCAGCGATAATCACGCGCTTACCAGATATTAGGGTATTGTCGATAGCTTGTCGGGATACCGGCGGGGATCCATATGGGCTGTAATGGTGGTTTTCGGCAAATAAAAACCACCCCCCACGTTACGAAAATGAACCCACCTAAAACAGGTGGGTGCCCTCATCGACTGTTCCAGCGTCCTTAACAACGAAGGATACCTGTACTAGGTACGACTGTGTGGGCTCCCTAAATAAACGCGACGGTTCACCCAGTTGCTCCGCGGGGGGCGGAATACCTACATCATAAAGCGGCACTTTGTCGATTCCAGTCTTGACATTATAAAAATCGTGTCGGACGATTACGGCGCCTTGGGCTCGAGCCGTCTGTGCGGTTGGTCCCTTTACGTTTGAGCTGCTGAATCATTGTTTTGGAGCATGTTTTTATGCCGACGTCGTTGACCGAACTTTTTTCGCCCGCCTGCCATTTGTGTCCGCGCCGTTGCGGTGCGGCGCGCGACGAGGGCGCGCGTGGCGTGTGCGGCGCCGACAACACGCTTAAGGTCGCCCGCGCGGCGCTCCATATGTGGGAGGAGCCGCCCATTTCGGGCGAGGCCGGCTCGGGTACGATTTTCTTTAGCGGCTGTTCGCTCAAATGTATCTACTGCCAAAACCACGAGATCTCGACGGGCAATTTCGGTCTTGAGATTTCGCCCGAGCGTTTGGTCGAGATTATGCTGGAGCTGCAGGACCAAGGTGCCAATAACATCAATCTGGTGACGGCGACGCATTATGCTCACCTGCTGCCGGCCGCGATTGCCGCAGCTCGGGAGTGCGGACTGGTCATCCCAATTGTCTACAACACGAGTGGTTACGAGCGCGCGAGTGCCGTGGCGGCGCTGGGCGACCTGGTCGACGTGTGGCTTACGGACTTTAAATATGCCGATGCCGGGCTTGCGCAGTCGCTCTCCCACATTAAGGACTACCCGCGTGTGGCCGTGTCGGGCTTAGCGCAGATGGCACGCGAGATCGAGCGCCGCGGGGGAGAGCTAGTGGACGAGAATGGGCTCATGAAGCGCGGCATGATCGTGCGCCACCTGGTGCTGCCGGGGCATGCGGATGACTCGTGCCGCGTGCTAGACCTTGTGTGGCAGACGGTGGGCGACGTGCCGATCTCGGTCATGAACCAGTACACGCCCAATGCGCTCATGCGCGAACAAGGCGGCGACCTGGCGCGCGCCGTGACGCGCGAGGAGTATGAGCAGGTGCTCGACCATGCCGACGACCTGGGCTTTACGACGATGTTTTGGCAAGAGGGCGGCGCGGTAGACGAGAGCTTCACCCCAGCCTTCGATACCACCGGCGTCCTTACCAGCACAAAGTAACGCATTCGCCGATGATTTTTCTGGGACGGGGATTAAAAAATCATTCGGTACACAATGTTTTTTAATCCCCGTCCCAGAAAAATCATCGAGAGGATCGCCTGCTCGAAAAGTTGTCAAAATAGCCGCGCCCCAAAAAGACTGATTATTGGGCGTTGACAGTTGGCGAGCCGTAGGTAAAATATCGACTTGTCCTGGGGACGTAGCTCAGTTGGGAGAGCGCTGCCGTCGCATGGCAGAGGCCGAGGGTTCGACTCCCTTCGTCTCCACCCTTGGATTTGATAAGCCGCTGACATTGTGTCGGCGGCTTTTTTTAAAAGAAAGGGCTGTACCATGGCCGAGCTTGAGTCCCAACCACTGTCTGCCGAGGAACGCGCCGAGTTGGAAGAGCTCCGCGCCGAGAAAGCTCGTCGCGAGGCCCAGGAAGAGGCACGCCGCGAGCGTGAGGAGTTGGCCGCCCTGCGTGCCGAGCGCGAGAAGGCCGAGGAGGCCGCTGCGAAGGTTGCATCCGAGCCCAAGCCCGCGCCCGCACCCAAGCCCGCTGCTGCGAAGCCTGCACCTGCCGCGCCCAAACCTCAGCCTAAAAAGGCCGCTCGTCCCAAGTCCGTCGATCCCAAGCCGAGCCGTGACGAGATGAGCTTTGCCCAGCGCATGGTTACCTCCAAGGAGCCTGCGGGTGAGAACGAGATCCCCGGTATGGCGCCGGCTCAAAAAATCATCATTGTCCTTGCCCTCATCGCGTTTGTCATCTTTATGGGCTACACGATCCTGACCAGCATGGGCCTGCTTTAGCCTGTTCGCGCTGGGCTCCATGCCCGCACGCCCGCCTCGCCAACCCTCAACCTCTGCACAACGCATCCGAAAGGTCGCCCCATGGCTTTGACCGACATCTCGCATCCCACCGACATTGCAATGCTCACTGATCTGTACGAACTCACTATGGCCCAGGGCCTGTGGGAGAGCGGCAAGGCCAATGAGCAGGGTTGCTTTACGGCGTTTTACCGCGACCATCCCTTCGGCAGCGCGTATGCCGTCATGTGCGGCACCGCCGAGCTGCCCGAGCTTGTCGAGAATCTGCGCTTTACGCCCGAGGACATCGACTACCTCGCCTCGCTCCAGGCCCCGGCCGGCGGCGCGATGTTCAAGCCTGGATTCCTCGACTACCTGCGCGATTTTCGTGCGCATGTAAACATCGACGCCGTGCCCGAGGGCGAGCTCGTCTTTCCGCGCGAGCCCATGGTTCGCGTCACCGGCCCCGCGCTGGAGTGCCAGCTGCTCGAGACGGCGCTGCTCAACATCGTTGGGTTCCAGACGCTTGTCGCCACCAAGACGGCACGCGTGGTGCTGGCGGCGGACGGCCGTCCCGTTGCCGAGTTTGGCCTGCGCCGCGCTCAGGGTCCCGATGGCGGCTTGGCCGTCGCGCGCGCGAGCTACGTTGCCGGCTGCTCCTCTACGTCCAATGTGCTCGCCGGCCGCCGCTACGGTATTCCCGTCTTTGGCACGCATGCGCACAGCTGGGTGATGAGCTTCGATTCCGAGCTCGAGGCCTTCCGCGCCTTTGCCAAGTCGAGCCCCAAGAACTGTACGCTGCTCATCGACACCTATGACGTGCGCGAGGGCTGTGAACATGCCATTACGGTTGCCAAGGAGATGGAAGCGGTGGGCGAGCGCCTGTCGGCCATTCGCATCGACTCCGGCGACCTCGCCAAGCTCTCAAAGTATGTGCGCGGCCGTTTTGATGCCGAGGGCCTGCCCTATGTGGGGATCTCGGTTTCTAACGATTTGGATGAGTACACGATTCAGTCCCTGCTCGACCAGGGCGCGCCCATCGACAGCTTTGGCGTGGGCACCAAACTCGCGACCTGCTACGATCAGCCTGCGCTGGGCGGCGTGTACAAGCTTTCGGCCCGTCGTGCGAGCGACGCGGAGCCGTGGACGCCGGTGGTGAAGCTTTCCGAGCAGCCCTACAAGCGCACGATCCCCGGCGTGCAGCGCGTACGACGCTATTACGACGGCTTTGGCGGCCCGGTTTGCGACATGATTTATGACGAGGATCATCTGGCAGGGGAGGGCGCCGCGCGCGGCAATACCCTTGTGGCCGTGAACGATGCCGCCCTGGTGACCGACGTGTCCGAACTCGAGTATCGCGAGCTGCTGGTGCCGATCGTGCGCGATGGCAGTGCGGTGGCTCCGCGTGAGAGCATCCAGGACGCGCGCGAGCGCTGTGCTTGGGCGCTCGACCATCTGGACGCAGCTTTCAAGCGCTTCCTGTACCCGCAGACCTATGTGGTGGGTATGGAGCAGGGCCTGGCTCAGGTGCGCGACGAGCTCGTGCGCAAGAACATGGCCGCGGCCTCTGCCTTTCCCTGGGCTCACTAATTCCTTGGGCGGTAGGGGCGAGTCACGCTTCCCTGGCCACCGCCTCGGCCGTTCGCTGAACAGTTGATTGGTTTGACGTATGACGACTTCTTATAAAACGATGGTGGTAAAGATCGGTTCGTCCACGGTGGTGGGCGCCGACGGCAAGGTCAACCGCGCCTTTATCGGCGGGCTTGCCGACCAGGCCGCAGCGCTGCGCGAGCTTGGCTGGCGCCTGATCGTGGTGAGCTCGGGCGCCATTGCCTGCGGCTATCCCGTGCTGGGCTTCGACCGTAAGCCGGTCGGCGACCTGCCGAGCCTGCAGGCCTGCGCCTCGGCCGGTCAGTGCATCATCTCGTCGGCCTACGACGAGGAGTTCCATGCGCGCGACCTGCTCACCTCGCTCGTGCTGCTCACGCGTCACGACACGGCGCGCCGCACGTCCTACCTGCACGCGCGCGACGCCCTGCTTCGCCTTGTGGAGCTGGGTGTGGTGCCGGTCGTCAACGAGAACGATACCGTCACCGTCGATGAGATCAAGTTTGGCGACAACGACACGCTGGCGGCGCTTGTGAGCTGCCTGGTTTCTGCCGATCTGTGCGTGACGCTCTCGGACATCGATGGTCTCTATACTGCCAATCCGCATGAAGACCCCACGGCCGAGTTTGTTCCTGTCGTGCATAAGATCGATGCCAAGATTATTGCCTCGGCGGGCGATTCTTCCACATCGGTGGGCACGGGCGGCATGATTACCAAGATCCGCGCGAGCCGCATCCTGATGACGGCGGGCATTCAGAGCGTGATTTGCTCGGGCGAGGAGCCCGATGCGCTCGTGCGTCTCGCCCGCGGCGAGAGCGTGGGCACGCTGTTCGATCCGCCGGCGGAGCGTCTGGACATCGCACCCCGCAAGCTGTGGATCGCGCTGGGCGACAAGGCACATGGCTCGGTGACGGTCGATGATGGTGCTGCGAAGGCGCTGGTCAGCCGTGGCTCTTCCCTGCTTGCGGTGGGTATTCGCGAGGTCGATGGCCAGTTTGCCGAGGGCGATGTGCTCGATGTGTGCGATCCGAGCGGTATGGTCGTCGCCCGCGGTATCGCCGAGGCCGATTCGGACGTGCTGGAGCTTGCTGCCGGTCGCCGCCAGGACCAGATCGCCAGCAACCGCCTGCTCGCAGACCTGGCCGAGAAGCCCGCGATACACAGGGATAACTTGATCGTATTTGCATAAAGAAAGACAGCGCTGCGGATCGTTTCCCGTGGCGCTGTCTTTCTCGTGCCGGCACTTGGGGACGTTCCTTTTGTGCCGGCAGGTGGGGACGTTCCTTTGCTAGAAGATCCGGCGCAGGTCTCCTCGGTTGAGGGCTTCGTCGAAGAGGCATTTGAACACCACGCTGCCGTGCAGGCCGTCGTGCTCGAACTCGTTCGTCACCCAGGCATGCGAGTTGCCCACGCGGCTGAGCGTATCGAGCTGCAGGCCCGAATCGACGTACATGTCGTCGAAATACACCGCGGCCTGGAGCGGCACCTCGTTGCAGGCCAGGCGTTGCGGGTCGTAGATCTTGTCCCAGCTGGTGTCTTCCATCAGCAGGTCCATGGCGGGTTTAAACGGCTTAAGCTCGGGCATCTGCTCAAACATCCACGGGAACATGGCCTCGCCGGTAAACATGAGCGGGCGCGCGAGGGTGTCGAACTCGGCACGGTGTGCCTTCTCCTCTGCGGCGGCCCAGCGAATGGGCATGGTATCGCCGTCGGCGTAGATGAACTCCTGAAGCGTCCAGTACAGCGGATTCGTGCGCGTGTTGGTGCGCTCGAAGGCACGCATCAAAAAGCTGTCAGATATCGAGACGCCGCAGGTCAGCGTGCCGTCGCCGTCAACAAAAGCGTGATCGATAATCCAATGCATGCGCTCAAAGCTCGGCTTCATGCCAAAGTCGCTGCCCATGAGCTGTAGGCGCTCGACCGTCATCGGCGAGCCGTCGGGCAGCACGGGCTTCTGAGCCTCGAGCGCATCGGCAAGAGCCGCCACGCGCTCGACGTCGGCGGGGTAGCGGTCGTAATACTGCTGTGTCTTGGCAGCCATGCGCGGGAAGGTGTGCGCGTAGACCTCGCTTGCGCTCGCCGGCACGTGGGGGATGCCGCCGCAGGTAAAGCTTGCCGCCACGCCCTCGGGGAAGAGCGACAGATAGCTCAACGTCAAAAAGCCGCCGTAGCTCTGCCCGAGTGTGACCCAGGGCTTGCCGCCAAAGCCCACCAGGCGCAGGTACTCAAAATCGCGCACGATGGAGCTGGCGAGGTGGCGCTTGAGGAAGTCCGCCTGCGAGCGGGCCGCATCGGCGCCGGCTGCCTCGGCGCGATCGCCCAAGGTGGCAATCGTGCGTCCGTCCACGCAGCTACTGCGTCCGGTGCCGCGCTGGTCGGGCAGGACCACGCGGAAGTGCTTGACGGCCTCCTCGATCCAGCCATCGCTTGTGGGTGACAGCGGACGCGGGCTCTCGCCGCCGGGGCCGCCCTGCAAAAACAGAAGCAGCGGCAGATCGTCGTTGATGCGGTCGGGCGCGCAAACCACGCGGTAGAAGAGCTTGATGCTCTCGGGCGCGCCGGCGATTGGTGCCGGCATAGCGCCGCGGCGCATGGTGCTGCCGACGGCCAGGAGCATTGGCTCCAGGCCGCGCCAGTCGAGGGGGACGTCGATGCTGTGGTCCTCGACATACAGGCCGGGGACGTGGTACGAAGTAATGAGGGCCATGTGAGTCTTCCGTTCGTTGCGGTGTTTCGGGTTGACCAATTCTACCGCCGCGGGCGAGGCCATGCGCAAATCGGCTACCATGGTTGCAAACTTCTAGGAGAAAGGGCCGTCCATGTCGGTCGATATAGCCACGTATGTCCACGATCTTGCCGTTGCCGCTAAGGCAGCGTCGGCCTCGCTTGCCACGGCGAGCGACGAGCAGCGCCAGGAGGCCGTGCGCGCCATGGCCGCAGCACTGCGCAACGGTATCGACTCCATCGTCGCCGCCAACGAGCTCGATATGTCCGCTGCGCGTGATGCGGGCACCTCGGTCGGATTGCTCGATCGTCTGCTGCTGGCGCCCGAGCGCGTCGAGGGCATGGCCGCCGGCCTGGAGAAGCTCGCCGAGCTGCCCGATCCCGTGGGCCGCGTGCTCGACCACCGCGTGCTCGCAAGCGGCGTGGACCTCACCCGCGTGAGCGTGCCGTTGGGCCTGGTCGCCATGGTGTACGAGGCGCGCCCCAACGTGACGGCCGATGCCGCGGGCATCTGCATCCGCACCGGCAACGCCTGCATCCTGCGCGGCGGTTCGCTGGCCTATCACTCGTGCGCCATGATTGCCGAACTGCTGGCCGATGCGCTTGAGGCCCAGGGCTTTCCACGCGAAGCTATCTCGATGATCGAGTCCACCGACCGCGAGGCCACCGGCGAGCTCATGAAGCTCCGCGGTATTGTCGATGTGCTCATTCCGCGTGGCGGTGCGGGCCTGATCCAGCGCTGCGTGCGCGAGTCGCTTGTGCCGGTGATCGAGACGGGCACAGGCAACTGCCACATCTACGTGCATGAATCCGCCGATTTTGACAAGGCGCTCAACATTATCGTCAACGCTAAGACGCAGCGCGTGGGCGTGTGCAATGCCGCCGAGTCGCTGCTGGTCGACCGTGCCGTGGCGGATTCGTTTTTGCCGGCGGTCGTTGCCGTGCTGCACGACCACGGCGTGCTGATTCACGGCGACGAGGCCACGTGCGCCGCATGCGCTGCCGCCGGGCTTGCCGAGGGCGACGACTATGTAGCCGCGACTGAGGAGGACTGGGGCCGCGAGTATCTGGCGCTCGAGATGAGCGTGAAGGTCGTGGCGAACGAGGACGAAGCCATCGCGCACATCAACCGCTACGGCACCATGCACTCCGAGGCCATCGTTGCCGAGGACGAGGATGCCTGCGAGCGCTTCCTGGACGCGGTCGATGCCTCGGCCGTGTATGCCAACGCCAGCACGCGCTTCACCGACGGCGGCGAGTTTGGCCTGGGCGCCGAGATCGGCATCTCGACCCAAAAGCTCCACGCCCGCGGCCCCTTTGCCGCCGAGGCCCTCACTACCTACAAATACAAGCTCCGCGGCACCGGCCAGGTCCGTCCCTAAACCTGTTGCAAACGAAAAACCACCACAAAGGCGCCTGTCCCCTTTGCGGTGGTTATAGGTGGCGTGGGCGGTTAGGCCTGGAAGGTGTCGCGATCGGGAGCGAAGGATTGCATGGCCGCGATGGTACGGTCGAAGAGCTCGGGAAGCTCCCAGCCCAGCATCTCGGCGCCCTGCGAAATCACGTCACGCGAGCAGCCGGCGGCAAAGCGCTTGTCCTTGAACTTCTTCTTGAGCGACTTGGTCGTAAAGTCCATGACGCTCTTGCTCGGGCGCATGACGACGGCGGCTCCGATCAGGCCGGTGAGCTCGTCGCAGGCGAACAGTATCTTTTCCATCTGCAGTTCGGGCTTGGGCAGCGAGGTGTTGAAATCGGACGTGTGCGTCTGGATGGCGCGAATGAGCTCGGGAGAGGCGCCCTCGCCCTCGAGGATCTCGGCCGCATAGATGGTGTGGTTCATGGGGTCATCCTCATGCTCCTCCCAATCCAGGTCGTGCAGCAGGCCGACGATGCCCCAAAACTCCTCGTTCTCGGGGTCGAACTCCCGCGCAAAGTAGCGCATGGTGCCCTCGACCGTTTCGCCATGGGTGATGTGGAACGGGTCCTTGTTGTGCTCGTTGAGCAGTTCGAACGCACGGTCGCGGGTGATTCCGGCGGTAAGTGGCTCTGCCATAAGAGGCTCCTTGTGCTCGTAGGTATCGCTAAGAATGAATACTACTAGAACGACTAGAACGAAAAAACCACCACAAAGGTGCCTGTCCCCTTTGTGGTGGTTTTTGGCGCGGATGGGTTAGTTGAGGGCGGCTTGGGCTAGGCGGGCTTCGGCGTCCTCTTCGGTGACGCCCAGGGCCACGGCGAACTCCTCAATGGAGCGGCGCTTGGCCTCCTTGAGTACGCGCATGTAGTAAGAGCTGGGCTTTTTATCAGCTTCCTCGGCCTGGCGAATGCGGTGCATCATGGTCTTTGCCACGCGGACCGTCTCGGGCGCGCCCAGCTTGAGCTGCTGCTTAAAGTGCGTCTCCTCAAGCGAGCTGTTACGCTCGGTAAAGGTGTCGCACTCCAGCTCGTCATAGTGGCTCAGCAGGTGCTCGGCATCTTGCTGGGAGATGGCGGCATGCAAACGATCGGCCTGCGCCACGGGGTACATGAGGATCGTCTGCGCATGTCCCTGCTTGGTCTCGAGCAACAGCATGGGCTGCGGCGTGTCGTCCCTAAAACCGACGACGGTGCAGACTCCCTGACCCGGATGAATGACGTGTTGACCGATTGAGAACATGCTACCTCCAACTTATACGAATTTGCGTATGTCTAGAATACCACGCTGACGTGCGGAAACCCTTACTTTATGCAGGAAAAGCACACAACTCCGATAGGTAAGAGTATTCGATAAAAGACACAGCTCATTCACACCTTTATGCATTTTCAACGCGTGCATAATCTGCAGGCAGACCGGCATCTTTGAGAGACTCCATACAAGCTGTAGTCAATTTTGTGCATATGCAATTTCGATTGGCTTTACCCTGCGATAGTGCCCGTCGCTTGTGATAGAGTGCTACAAACTCTGGCTTTTGCCCTACGAGTGACCAAGAGCTCGGGGGCTTTAACACAAGGAGGATCTATGCCCGAGAAGATTGAAGAGCTGGTACGCGCTGCGCTTGCTGCGGCCCAGGAGGCCGGCGACCTTTCCGCATTTGAACTTGACGATTGCGCTATCGAGCGACCGGCTGACACTTCTCATGGCGAGTGGACCTCCACCATGGCCCTGAAGTCCGCCAAGCTGGCTCACTGCGCCCCGCGCAAGATCGCCGAGGCCATCGTTGCCCATATGCCCGAGGACCCCGCGATTGAGAAGGTCGAAATCGCAGGCCCCGGCTTTATCAACTTCTACCTCTCCGTTGCCGTCAAGAATGCCATCTTTGGCGAGGCTCGCGAGAAGGGCATGGACTTCGCTAAGTCCAACGTCGGTGGTGGCCTGAAGACCCAGGTCGAGTTTGTTTCCGCCAACCCCGTCGGCCCCATGCACATCGGCCACGGCCGCTGGGCCGCGCTGGGCGACTCGCTCTGCCGTGTTATGGACCACGCCGGTTATGAGATCCAGCGTGAGTTCTACATCAATGACCACGGCTCTCAGATGAACACCTTCGGCAACTCCATCAGCACGCGCTATATGCAGCTTGCCGACATCATCGCCAAGCAGGGCGTTGATATCGAGGAGGCTCACAAGCTGCTGATCGCTGACCGTGACGCCTTTGTTGCCGACGAGAACGACGAGCACCCCGAGACCCATCCGTATCAGGACAACTTTGCCGAGACCTTGGGCAAGGACTCTTACGGCGGCGACTACATCATCGACGAGGCCGCCGAGTTCTGGCGCACCGACGGCGATAAGTGGGTCAACGCCGATCCTCAGGAGCGCATGGAGAGCTTCCGTGAGCGCGGCTACGTGAAGATGGTCGACAACATGCGCGACCTCTGCCACGCCGTCAACTGCGACTTTGACCGTTGGTACTCCGAGCGCTCGCTGTATGTGAAGGACACCGAGGGCGAGACCGCCGGCACCTCCGCCGTCGACCGCGCTTTTGAGAAGCTCGACAAGATGGGCTACCTCTACACCAAGGACGGCGCCCTGTGGTTCCGCTCCACCGATCTGGGCGACGACAAGGACCGCGTCCTGATCAAGTCCGACGGCGAGTACACCTACTTCGCCTCCGACGTCGCCTATCACTGGGATAAGTTCCAGCGCGTCGATCACGTCATCGACATCTGGGGCGCCGACCACCACGGTTACATCGAGCGCGTCCGCTGCGTCTGCGACGCTCTGGGTTACCCCGGCAAGTTCGAGGTTCTACTGGGCCAGCTCGTCAACCTGCTGCGTAACGGCAAGCCCGTCCGTATGTCCAAGCGCAAGGGCACCATGGTGACCCTGCAGGAGCTCGTCGACGAGGTCGGCTCCGATGCCGCTCGCTACACGCTCATCTCCAAGAGCTCCAACCAGATGGTCGACTTCGACATTGAGGCCGTTAAGAAGCGCGACAACTCCAACCCGGTCTATTACGTGCAGTACGCTCACGCTCGCGTCTGCTCCATCCTGCGCCGTGCCGCTGACGTAACGCCTGAGCAGGCCGACGAGATGGGCATGAAGGCCGTTGCCGCCAAGGCCATCGGTGAGAACGTCGATTACTCGCTGCTGACCGACCCGACCGAGCTCGCCCTTTCGCGCAAGCTTAACGAGCTTACCGACCTGATCGCCAGCTGCGCTCGCGACCGCGCTCCGTTCCGTCTGACGCACTTTGCCGAGGAGCTCGCCGGTGACTTCCACAGCTTCTACGCTGCCTGCCAGGTGCTGCCGAGCGAGGGCCGTCCCGTCGGCCCCGAGCTTTCGCGTGCCCGTCTGGCCGCTTGCGATGCCGTCCGCGTGACGCTCGCCCTGGTGCTCACCCTCGTTGGCGTTTCCGCGCCCGAGCAGATGTAACCTGCGGGTCATTTGACCGTGTAGGTTTGGTTTAACTGAGCCCTATAAGCCCGATCTCCCACGGAGGTCGGGCTTTTTTCGCAAACGCCGACGTATTGACGAATTTGGAGCTGCTAGAAATACGAAACTATGCCGGTTTACTACGATGAATTGAGGAATTCTAACCACGCCGGCTTTTTGCTAAAAAGTGCAAGGTATCTACCTGCGGTTTTAGTTCAACAAGTTTCGGAGTGGTCGCGGTTGAGCGATTCATCGTAGTAAACCGCCATAGTTTTGGCGGAGGCAGTCAGATTTGTGGGTGGCAAACAAAGAGTGTCCCTTTTGACTAATCGTTTAAGAACGTTCCCCCAATGACTAAGTTGCAGGTGGCGGCGGTTGTGTTACACTAACGCTGCGTAGTTGACGCAATCATCTCGATACAGATCAATGATGTCCGTCGTTTTGAACGGAACTAGACTGTTTAGCCGCCCTGAAGGTTTATGCAGGGAGCATGTGATCACAGGGCTTGAAAAGAAAGTTGAGCAAACACTGTGTCTGATCAACAGCAAGAAAACGAAATAACGACGACGCAGGCCGCTCCCGCTGTACCGGTTGCGTCGGACCAGGTCGCGGCGCCCGCGCAAGCCTCGGCTCCTGAGACGCCTAAGGCTGCTTCGACGCCTATGCCTGTAGCGGCTGAGAAGGCCGTGCCTGCAACTGGTGAGGAGGCTGCTCCGGCAAAGCCCAAGCGCACGCGCCGCACGGCCAAGCCTGCCGCTGACGGCGAGGAGGTCACCAAGCCAAAGCGCCGTACCACGCGCACGACGCGCGCCAAGCTCACCGTTGCAGCTGACTCCTCGGCGCCGATTTCCGATGAGGTCGCGCAGGCACGTGCGTTGGCGCAGATTAGCGAGGCTCAGGTGGTGCGCGCCCGCCGTCGTGCTGCCGAGCGCGAGGCCGCGGCTCTGACCGAGCTTGCAGCTCCGTCTGTGCCCGAGACGCCTGCCGCCACCGAGACTCCTGTCGCCGACCAGCCGACCGAGAAGCCGGTACCGCGCACACGCCGTCGCACGGCTGCTAAGGCCGAGCAGGTTGCTGAACAGGTAACCCCCGAGCTCGCTGAGGCTTCGGTCCGTTCCGCGGCAGGGGAGGGCACATCGCCTGTTGAGCCCGCTGCGCCTGTCGAGGCCAGCGAAGTTCCCGTTGTCGATCCGGCTTTGCGCCCGCACCGTCGCGGTCGCAAGCCCAAGGCCTTTGTCGAGGCCGAGAAGGCCGCAGCCGCAGCCGCCGCCGCTCGGGATGCTGCGGCGACCGCCAAGTCCTCAACTGCTGCCGATGCACCCGTCCAGGATGCTACGACTTCCAAGGCCGTTTCTGCCGATGCCGAGCCCGCCGACGTCCGTCCCGGTCGCAGCCGTCGCACTGCTGCTAAGCGCACGTCCAAGGCTAAGGCTGCCAAGAAGGGTGCGTCCGAGGATTCCGCCGAGACGACCGCCGATGCATCGACTGATGCCGTCGAGCCCCAGGACGTCGAACAGCCTGCATCCGAGAAGCCCAAGCGCGCTCGCAAGAAGTCCGTTAAGGCTAAGGCCGCCGAGCAGCAGGTTGATGTCGAAGCGCAGGTTGATTCTGGCGCCGAGGCCAATGACGCCGCTGCGGCCAATGTTGACACCGCCGCAACCGATGGTGCCGCCCCCGCCGAGGGCGAAGACGGCGCTCGCCCCAACCGTCGCCAGCACAAGCGCAACGAGGAGCGCAACGAGCGCAAGGACGAGCGCAACAACGACCGTCGCAACCGCCAGCGCGATCGCAAGCAACGCAACAAGGAGCGTAATGCCGC
The DNA here is from genome assembly GCA_938023905.1 of uncultured Collinsella sp. Lineage (GTDB taxonomy): Bacteria > Actinomycetota > Coriobacteriia > Coriobacteriales > Coriobacteriaceae > Collinsella. The sequence goes on from CALJCO010000003.1 coordinate 18,933, forward strand.
TCCCACCGAGCCCACGCTTTCGCGCGAGGAGCTCGCTGCCATGAAGGTCGCCGAACTTCGCGAGAAGGCCAAGGAGTTCGAGATCGAGACGACCGGCAAGAAGAAAGCCGAGCTCGTCGAGGAGATCTACGTCACCGCCGCGAAGGCCGAGGGCTTCCGCGACATCAAGGGCATTCTGCAGATTCGCCCGGACAGCTCCGGCATCATCCACGCCCATGGCTACATGAAGTCCAACGACGACGCCTTCGTGCCCGCCTACCTCATCCGCTCCGCGCGCCTGCGCACGGGCGACGTCATCGAGGGCTCGCTGCGTCCTTCGCGCGGCGGCGACAAGCGCGCCGGCCTCGCCAAAATCACGACCGTCAACGGTCTGGACCCCGAGCAGATTCGCAACCGCCCCAAGTTCGGCGACCTTACCCCGGTCTATCCCAATGAGCCGCTGCGCATGGAGCACGGCAAGGATTCCATCACCGGTCGCGCCATCGACATCGTGTCGCCGATTGGCAAGGGCCAGCGCGGCCTGATCGTGTCCCCGCCCAAGGCCGGCAAGACCACGATCCTCAAGAAGATCTGCCAGTCCATCTCGATTAACAACCCCGAGGTGCACCTCATCTGCCTGCTCGTCGACGAGCGCCCCGAAGAGGTCACCGATATGCAGCGTTCCATCAAGGGTGAGGTTGTGGCGTCGACCTTCGATATGCCTGCCGACAACCACACTCGCGTGGCAGAGCTCGTCATCGAGCGCGCCAAGCGCATCGTAGAGCTGGGTGGCGACGTCGTGGTGGTGCTCGACTCCATCACGCGCCTCGCCCGCGCCTACAACTTGGCGGCGCCCGCCTCAGGCCGCATCCTTTCGGGCGGCGTCGATTCGGCGGCACTGTATCCGCCCAAGCGCTTCCTGGGTGCAGCCCGCAATATCGAGAACGGCGGCTCGCTCACCATCCTGGCCTCTGCCCTCATCGACACCGGTTCCAAGATGGACGAGGTCATTTTCGAGGAGTTCAAGGGCACCGGCAACATGGAGCTTAAGCTCGACCGCGACCTGGCCGACCGCCGCATCTTCCCGGCTATCGACCCCGTTGCCTCCGGTACGCGTAACGAGGACCTGTTGGTCGACGAGCAGATGCGCCCGTTTGTCTTTGGTCTGCGTCGCATTCTTGCCGGCATGAACAACACCGAGCGCGCGGCCGCATCGTTTATCAAGGGTCTTAAGGGCACCAACACCAACCAGGAGTTCCTGGTGCGTTCGGCCAAAAAACACAGCGACTACGAGCAGACGTTCTAGGTTGTCATCCACGCGCAGCGATAGTCATCAATGCGATAAAGGGTCGGGGCTTTGAGCCTCGGCCCTTTTCCATAGCGCCGCTCCGCGCTTATTTTTGACCGTAAGACCGACGAGCAGCAGGTTTCCCGTTTCAATCCGACATCGTCGCTTGCAATCGACAGGGCGGTTTCGCATAATAGCTTTTAAGCTTCGCGACGGAAAACGCAGATGAAACGAACCATATACCGTTGCTTTGGGGCATAGCCCCGCTTCATCTTCTCTCGCGCAGCCAACTGAATGATGCGATTTGGGTGCTGGAAGATGGGGAGAGCTCATGGCTTCTTCTGATGCAACACAACGAGCAGTCCTTGCCGGACTTTCGTGCGGGATCGGCCTTGCCGCTCCCGTGGTTATGTATGCCGCGACGCTGCCGTTTTCGTCGGTGAACGAGACGGTCGTGGCGGGTGCGGTTCCCTTCGCCGTGGGCGCGGTGGCGGGCGTGGGCATCTATGCCGCCTCGCTGGGTATCTCCGAGTATCGTGCGCAGCGTGAAGAGCGTCTGTTCCAGCCCGATGCCATGGGCGGTGCCGCCAATCTCAATCAGCATCAAAGCGAGTTCAAGACCGCCTCGATTCCAGCTCAGCAGCAGGATGCGACTCCTTACGCTGCGACTTCTGCTTCTCAGGCTCAATCGGAGCAGTCTACCTCGGCATTCCTTTCCGGCCTGACTGGTGCGTTCCAGCGCCGTCATGCCGATGATGGTGTCCCTACCATCGCTCGAGCCGCAGATGCTATGGACGAGGACGAGGCTTGGTCTATGATCGACAGTATGCTCGACGACGATTCGCCGGTGAGCTGCGACCCTGCACACTCGCGCGACGTCTATCAAGTCGCCATCGACGAGCTCACCAACGGCGGGCAGTCCGGCTCCTTCAATCGCGACGACATCGCCGCCGCGGCACGCGCCGTGTCTGGCTCCCAGGCCGCCCCTGCGGGCAGCACGGCGGCTTTCGTGGCACTCGTCGCCAACGCGGCAGCCAATAACGCCTACAGCGCTACCTCGGCGGACGCGAACGCTTCTGCCGATAATTCGTACGTTGATGAAGCCATGACCGCGGACGAGGAGGCCGTTGCCGCCCGCCGCGCCGCCGAAAGCTCGCTTTGGGGCGCTCCTGCCCAGCAGCAGGCGGCTGAGGCTGCGCCGTACAATGCAAACCTCGCCAGCATGCCTATCATCTCCGGTGTCGCGGACATCGATCTCGATGAACTCGATGAGCCTGCAGCCATCACCGCATCGATTGATGCCCAAGATCGCATCGACACCGGCGACCTTCCGGACGCTTCGCTCGAGGTTGATGTCCCTATGGCCGATTACTCAGGCCACGAGGACATGTGGGCCGCCGCCACCGCGATTCTGGATGAGATTGACGAGCCTGCTCCTGTTGCAGCCCCCGCTCCCGTCACTGCCCCTCAGCCTGCTGCCCCCGCCTATGTCGGCCGTCACAGCGCTGTGTTCCCCGAGGATACCGCCCGTATCTCGCGCGAGAGCATCGAGCGAGCCGAGGCTATTGCCGCCGGCATTATGGAAAATCGTCGTCACGAGCGCGTCAATCAGATCCTCGAAGAAGAGATCGAGCGCCTGCAGTCCTCTACTGCCAAGCGTACGGGCCGTGCCTATCTGAGCGTTATCGAGGGCGGTACCGCCAGCTTCGCGCCGCTCCGTGCGGAGGCATAACTTCTGCATGGTTAAGATCAATCGAAAATGGGCGGTCGTAACCTGCCTGATGGCGCTCTTGATCTGGGGCAATTCGCTGGTTCCCGGCTCGGGGTCGGGCTCACTGAGCCTAACGGTCATGGAAGCTATCCGCGGTTTCCTGCACGGCGTGGGACTTCCATATGAATGGGTGACCAACTTTGTTGTTCGTAAGTGCGCGCATTTTACCGAGTATTTGGTGCTCGGCATCCTGGCAACGCACGCCTTTGATTTTGAGGGCCGACGCACCTTTGACGTGCTGCTGCCCACGGCAGTGTTCCTGCTGCTGATTCCCTCGATCGACGAGACGATTCAGCTCTTTGTGCCGGGACGCGCCGGCATGATCACCGATGTGATGATCGACTGCTGTGGAGCGGCAACGGGCGTTGTGCTCCGATATCTCTTACGGTCGCTGATGTGCGCCAAAAAGGCCGCCTAAGGACGCATTGTTTGGTCCTAGGCGGCCTTTTTTATTGGAGGGCTTATATGAGGTGTGGCGGCGTCGTTCCATAGGTCGGATTTGCCGGGTGCGCCACGCCCTGTGGGTGCGTCTGTTACTGAAGCGCCCGTGCGCCTAGGGCCAGGCAGCCCATGATGCCCTGCTTGCCCTCGAGGCTGTTGTTGACGATGTAGGTATCGATGTCGTTGACCTCGGGCGTGACGATATAGCCGTTGAGCATCTCGGCGCACTTCTTGCGCGCGAGCGGCACGATGGGGGTGTGGTCGGCCACGCCGCCGCCGATGACGATCTTCTGCGGCGCATAGCACAGGATGAAGGTCATGAGCGCCTGCGCCAGATAGCCGGCGAGCAGATCCATGGCCTCCGGGTCATCGGCCGTGTCTCCGGCGCTCTTGCCATCCCAGCGCCTTTTAACGCCGGGGCCGGCGATGAGGCCCTCGAGGCAGTTGTCGTGGAAGGGGCAGGCGCTGTGCGCGCCAATGGTGTCGCGCGGGTCGCGCGTGACCAGGATGTGACCGGCCTCGGGATGCATCATGCCGTGCACGAGCTTACCGCCCGAGAGCACGCCAGCGCCCACGCCGGTACCGATGGTCAGATACACCACGTCAGTGAGGCCCTGGGCGCAACCAAAGGTGACCTCGCCCAGGCAGGCGACGTTGACGTCGGTGTCGTAGCCGCAGGGAATATTGAGCTCGTTTTGGATGGTGCCCAGCAGGTCAAAGTAGCGCCATGCCGTTTTGGGCGTCTCCAGGATCTTGCCGTATTGGGGCGAGGCGGGGTTGACTGCGGTGGGGCCAAAGGCGCCGATGCCCAGCGCGGCGATGCCCTTGTTCGCAAACCATGCGTTGACGGCCTCGACGGTCTCCTGCGGGGTCGTGGTCGCGATCTGCTCGCACTCCAGGACTATACCGTCTGCATAGCCCGTGGCGCAGACCATCTTGGTGCCGCCGGCCTCGAGCGCTCCGATAAGCTGCTCTGCCATAGTATTCCTCTCGGGGACGAGTTGCTCCGTGACTAAAGTATAGCGCTCAAAAAAATAAATGAGGTCGCTATAAAAAGAAACCTCGTGGCCCAACGGGTTCACGAGGTTTCTTTAGTGCCTTTAGTTACTGACCGTCCTTACCCGTGCGGTTCGATTTTATCACGCAGGAACTTGAGGTTCTCCAGTGCTGCGTTGAGCGTCTCGTCTCGCTTGGCAAAGTGGAAGCGGATGAGGTGGTTGACGGGCTCGCGGAAGAAGCTGGAGCCCGGAACGGCGCCCACGCCCACCTTGGAGGCCAGATCCTCGCAGAAGTTGAGGTCGCTGTCATAGCCAAACTCAGAGATGTCCATCATCACGTAGTAGGCGCCCTGCGGCACGTTGTGCGTGAGGCCGATGCTGTCGAGTCCCTGACAGAATAGGTCGCGCTTGGCGGTGTAGAGGTCGAGGACCTCCTGGTAATAGCTGTCGTCGAAGTTGAGGGCGGTGACGACGGCCTCTTGCAGGGGAGCGGCGGCGCCTACGGTGAGGAAGTCGTGGACCTTCTTGATGCGCTCGGTGATTTCGGCAGGGGCGATAGTGTAGCCCAGACGCCAGCCGGTGATGGAGTAGGTCTTGGACAGCGAGCTGCAGCTGATGGTTCGCTCGAACATGCCGGGCAGCGTGGCCATATAGACGTGCTCGTGGGGCGCGTAGACGATGTGCTCGTATACCTCGTCGGTGATGCAGTAGGCGTCGTACTTTTTGCACAGGTCTGCGATAAAGGTGAGCTCCTCGCGGGTAAAGACCTTGCCACAGGGGTTGGACGGGTTGCATAGGACGATTGCCTTGGGATCGTTGTCTCGGAAGGCTGCCTCGAGGACCTCACGGTCGAAGTCAAAGGTGGGCGGGTTGAGCGGCACATAGATGGGCTCAGCGCCCGAGAGGATCGTGTCGGCGCCGTAGTTCTCGTAGAACGGCGAGAAAATGACGACCTTGTCGCCGGGGTTTGTGACCGTCATCATGGCGGCCATCATGGCCTCGGTGGAGCCGCAGGTGACCACGATGTTCTCGTTGGGGTTGATCGGCATGCCCATAAAGTGCTCCTGCTTGGTGGCAAGCGCCTCGCGCATGGCCTGGGAGCCCCAGGTGATGGAGTACTGGTGGTAAAGCGGCTTGGGGTCGGTGGCAATGGTGCTGAGGCTATCGAGCAGCTGCGCCGGGGGATCGAAATCGGGGAAGCCCTGCGACAGGTTGACGGCACCATACTTGTTGGAGATGCGCGTCATGCGACGGATGACGGAATCGGTAAACGCCGCCGTGCGGTTGGAGAGTTCTTTCATGCCTATCCTTTCGAGCATTGGGTGGAGCAAGTTTACTCCTATGGAACCGGTGGGATTTGCTCGAAACGGCCTCGAAAAACTCTTTTCAAAATTCTTGAAAATTGGGGCTTGCATCGCGTGGCGTTCCTTGCAATAATAGTCGAGCGCGAAGCGCACAGGACACGGTGGGTGTAGCTCAGTTGGCTAGAGCGACGGGTTGTGGTCCCGTAGGTCGAGGGTTCGAGTCCCTTTACCCACCCCAGTTCTTGCTTCGTGTTGATATCGGGTCGTTAGCTCAGTTGGTAGAGCAGGGGACTCTTAATCCCAAGGTCCAGGGTTCGACCCCCTGACGGCCCACCACACGATATCTCCTCTAAAGTCCGCCACCACGGACTTTAGCTTTGGGTCGTTAGCTCAGTTGGTAGAGCAGGGGACTCTTAATCCCAAGGTCCAGGGTTCGACCCCCTGACGGCCCACCA
>CALJCO010000004.1 GCA_938023905.1 uncultured Collinsella sp.
TCGTTGGCCTTTTTGAGCTTGTGGTTGGCAGGGGCCGCGGGGGTGTAGTCGGCGACGGCCGCAGCGCAAATGGCAGCGTCGGCCGTCTGGAAGGCGTTTAACGCCGCCTGCAGCATCTCTGCGGCGGTCTGCACGCGCACGCACTTTACGCCGCGAGGAATATCGAGCGATGTCGGTCCCAGCACGAGCGTGACGGCGGCACCGCGACGTGCGGCCTCCCCCGCCAGGGCGATACCCATCTTGCCCGAAGAACGGTTGCCAATGAAGCGCACCGGGTCGATCGGCTCGTGCGTGGGGCCGGCGGTGATGACGATGCGCTTGCCCGTCAGGTCTTGCGGCACGGGGTTGAGCACCTCACAGACAGCCTCGACGACGTCCTCGGGCTCGCTCATGCGTCCCGTGTCCACGTCGCCGCAGGCAAGGTAACCGCTACCCGGACCCACAACATTGACACCGCGCTCGCGCAGCGTGGCCATGTTGGCCTGCGTGGCCGGTGCCTTCCACATGCCATTGTTCATGGCCGGTGCGATCACGATGGGGCGCGGCGTGGCAAGCAGCGTGGTGGAGATGAGGTCGTCGGCGATGCCGTTGGCCATCTTAGCGATGATGTTGGCCGTCGCGGGCGCCACGACCACCACGTCGGGCTCCTGCGCCAGCGAGATATGGTGGATGGGGTCGGAGGGGTCGTCGAATAGGCCCACGGCAACGGGCTCATTGGTGAGTGCGCGGAAGGTGAGCGGCCCCACAAACTCAGTGGCATGCTCGCTCATGACGACCTTGACGTGCGCGCCGCGCTTTTGGAGCAGGCGCACGATATTGCACGACTTATAGGCGGCGATCCCGCCGGTAATGCCCAGCAGGATCGTTTTTCCCTCAAGTTGCATTGAATTGTTGGGTGCCGCCATCGTTTAAGCTTCCTTGCTCGGGAGCACCAGCAGGCGGTGGCAGTACGGGCAGTGCGTAATCTCACTGCCGTCGTGGTTGAGGTCGCTCATGGACGATGCCTGCAGCGCGGTGTGGCAGACCGTGGGGATGTTGCCCTGGATGGTCTCGACGGCCAAGCCGCGGAACTGCTTGAGCAGACGCTCGTAGTCGGTGAGCACGTCGGCCGGCAGCGTGGCGGCCAGCGCGGTGCGCTCCTTAGTGGCGGCTTCGATCTGAGCCTGCAGGTCGGCAGCCTTGGCGCGGGCGGCCTTGGTATCGGCCTTCACGCCCTCTTCGAACTTGGCGATGATTGCCTGCGCGCGGGTCTCGCGGTCGAGCGCCTCTTTGTGGGCGACAACGACGTCCTTGCGGGTGTGCTCAATCTTGTCCAGACGCTTGGCCAGGGTGGCGAGCTCGTTCTCCAGGTCCTGAACCTCGCGATAGTCAGAGCCGTCGACATGGCGCTTCTTGGCGGCCTCGATGGCGTTATTGGTCTGAATCTCGGTGGTGTTGAGATCGTCGAGCTCAATATCCAGGTCCTTGCGCTGGGCGTAGAGCTTGGTCATTTCGGCCTTGAGCTTAACGTAGGTCTTGCGCTTGGAAGCGAGCTCCTTGAGCTCCGGCATATTGGCAAGTTCGCTCTTGTTGCGGGCGAGCTCCAAATCGATCTGTTGCAGCTTGAGTAGCGTAGCGCCGGCGCTCATAAGTTCTCTCCTTTTGTCACAGTCCACCATTGGCAAGGGTTCAGTATTTTAATCGCATGACGGGGGTCGGCCCCGGCGTCAACTGCAGAGTTCATCAATATATCAACGAACGGCTCCTCGGAGCGGTCGTGGCCGAGCAAGATCACCGGCAGCCCGCGCAAGGCAAGGTCTTGCGCCACGTGGTAGCCCGCCTCGCCCGTCACGACAACATCTGCGCCCGCGGCGATGGCGAGCTCTCCGAAGTCGCCCAGGGAGCCGCCCAAAATGGCGACGGTGCGGCACGGGCGATCAGCTTTGCCCCACACACGCGGGTCGCTGCCAAAGGCCGTGGCAGCACGGGTGGCAAGATCGCGCAGCGTGCACGGGTCGTTGAGCGTTGCAAGTGCGCCCAGGCCGGTGGCCTCGGGGTCGTCCACGTGCTCCAGTGAGCTCACGGGTGCGGCACCCAGCAGCTTGCTCAGGCAGACACGGGCTTCGTGCGAGCGGTCCAGGTTGGTGTGGAGCGAGATAATGCTCACCCCGCAGCGGGCAGCCTCGTAGAGGGCCGCACTGCACTGGGGTCGTGTGGCATCCGCCGGACAAAAGGCCTCGGGTGCCTTGATGTATATGGGATGATGCGTCAGCAGCACGTTGGCGCTTGCTTCTTGGGCGCGGCGAACATTAGCCTCAGTCGCATCGAGTGCGCAGGCAACGCCGGTGATCTCCGCGGCCGGATCGCCAACGGAGAGTCCTACGTGGTCCCAGGGCTCGGTGTCCGTCTTGGGATAGCGTGCCAGTAGCGCGCGCTCGAGCTCGGCGACGATCATGCGGCACCTGCGATCGAGAGCAGCGTCTGGGCAAACTCGTCCAGATCGTCCGGATTCACGCGGTCGTCAAAGGAAATGCGCAGTGCACCTAGTGCCTGCTCGCGACCAATGCCCATGGCGCTGAGCACATGGCTCGGGTCCATGCTGCCGCTCGAGCACGCCGAGCCGGCCGAAACCTCAAAGCCGGCGGCATCGAGCTTGACGATGAGCTCCTCGGAGTCCATGCCATCAACGTAGATCGACACCATGCCCGGCAGGCGATCGGCCTGTGCGTAGTCGCCCATGGTGGCATGAATACGCGGATGAGCCGTAAGCGTGGCGTAGAGCTTGTCGGAAAGGGCTTGCAGCTTCGCGCGCTCCTGAGCCACATGGGGCGTCAGAGATGAGGCGGCAGCGGCAAAGGCGAGCTGCGTTCGCAGGTCTTGCGTGCCGGCACGACGACCGGCCTCCTGTCCGCCGCCAAAGATGCGCGGGCGCAGCGGCGTGCGGCTCTTAAGGTAGAGTGCGCCAGATGCCACGGGACCGCCAATCTTGTGGGCTGCGACGGACATGGCGTCGACGCCCAGCTCGGTGACATCGAGCGGAATATGCAGATACCCCTGGATGGCATCGGTGTGGAACAGGGCGCCAACGGTATGCGTGGCCGCGGCAAGCTCGCGGATGGGCTGCACCACGCCGGTCTCGTTGTTGGCAACCATGATGCTCACGAGCGCCACGTCGTCGCCTAGCAGCTCGACAAGCGTGGCAGGCTCAATGTAGCCCATGCGGCAGGGCTTCACCAGGTCGACGGTAAAGCCGGCGGCACGCAGCAACGGCAGGTTGTCCAGAATCGAATCGTGCTCGATGGCCGAAACGATTACACGATTGCGCTTGCGATCGCGCTGACGAGCGCCCTCGGCAAGACCGAGCAGCGCCAGCTGGTTGGCTTCGGTGCCGCCGTTGGTCAGTACAATCTCGGACGGGCGGACGTGCGCGCCAAAGCTGCGGGCGATCTCGCGACGTGCAACCTCCAGACGCGTGGCAGCCTTGCGGCCGAGCGAATGCAGCGAGTTGGGGTTGACGCCGGCAAGCTCGCTGTCGTCGTATTCGCGCTGCGCAAGGAGCGCCTCGGCGCGCATGGGCGTCGAGGCGGCATAGTCAAGATTCACGGGTATGCGGTTTTGACCTGCGGTCATAAGGGTTTATGCCTCCTGTGCGGCCTCGTTGCCCAGCTTCTGCAGCAGCGCAACCTCGGCAGCGGGATCTTCGGACTTAAATACGGCGGAGCCGGCCACGAGCACGTTGGCGCCGGCCTTGACGACCTCGACAATGTTCTTGGAAGAAATGCCACCGTCGACCTCGATGAGGGGCGAAACGCCGTGACGCTCGCACATGGCCCTGAGCTCGTGGAGCTTAGCGATGGTGCCCGGGATAAAGCTCTGACCGCCAAAGCCCGGGTTCACGCTCATGAGCAGCACCATATCGACGACGTCGATGATGCTCTCGAGCACGCACACGGGGGTGGCGGGGTTGAGCACCACGCCGGCCTTAACGCCGCGCTGCTGCAGATGGGTGAGCGTGCGGTGCAGGTGCGTGGAGGCCTCGTAGTGTACGGTGATCATATCGGCGCCGGCGTCTGCGTACCAATCGACCGTCTCGTCGGGGTTCGACACCATGAGGTGCGCGTCGACCGGTACATTGGTGGAGCGCTTGACGGCCTTGAGGATGTCAACGCCAAAGGTGAGGTTGCCGGTAAAGTGGCCGTCCATGACGTCGAAGTGCACGTAGTCGGCACCGGCGATCTTGTCGAGTTCGCCCTTGAGGTTGGCCATGTCGGCCGAGAGGACGGACGGAGCGATTTTAATGGAACCCATGGTAGTAGCCTTTCTGCGCTAGTCGGTGAGTCCGTAGAACTCTTGAGAAGGGACGCGGTCGGTGAGAATCTCGAGCGCCCTATCCAAAGTAACACCGTTGTAGAGCGTTTGCTCCACGGCAAAGGTGAGCGGAATGTCTACGCCCAGTGAACGGGCGAGTTCGCTCACGCTGCGGGCTGCGACGGCGCCCTCGACCACCATATGCGTACGCGTCTGGTACTCGTCGAGCGACACGCCGTGGGCAAACTCGTAGCCAAAGGTGCGGTTGCGCGAATGCTCCGAGGTACAGGTGGCAATGAGGTCGCCCATGCCGGCAAGTCCCATGCAGGTCATGGCCTGGCCGCCGCGGGCGTGCACCAGACGGCTGATCTCGGCCAGGCCGCGCGTCATGATGAGGGCGAGCGTGTTGTCGCCCGCACCAGAACCGGCGGAAATGCCGCACACGATGGCGATGACGTTTTTCATAGCGCCGCAAACCTCGACACCGGTCATATCCTGCGACAGGTAGATGCGGAAGGCCGTGGACAGCAGCAGCTCCTTAAAGGTCTCCCCCACCTGCTGGTCCTCGCTGGCGATGACGGCGGCAGAGAGCCCGCCGCGGCAAATCTCCTCGGCATGGTTGGGGCCCGAGAGGGCCGCCACACGCCGCTCGTTGCCGATCTCGCTGGCAATGACCTCGCTCATGAGCAGGCCAGACTCGGGCTCAATGCCCTTGGTAAGGCAGAGCACCGGGGTGTTGGCGGCGATGAAAGGCGCTGCCTGATGACATACGCTGCGCAGGTGTGTGGAGGGCACGGCAAAGATGATGGCGTCGGCGGCGTCGAGCGCTTGCGCCAGGTCCGTCGTGGCGACGACGTTGCCGGGCAGCTCGTAGTCCACCAGATACCGGGGGTTGCAGTGCTCGCCATTGATGCCGGCGGCCGTCTGCTCGCTGTGGGCCCACATGGTCACGCGCTCGGCTCGCGCGGCGGCAAGGCCGGCGACGGCGGTTCCCCAGGAGCCGGAGCCAATCAGCGCAACATTCATGATTCTCTCCTACTTATCGTCGGGCTCGGTGACGCGCTTGGTAAACGAGAGCTTGGACTCCTTACCGGCCATGAGCTTTTGGATATTCGCGCGATGGGCCCACACAACGGTGATGCCGATTATCGCCATGCAAAACTTAAGTCCCAGGCTGCTGTACGGAAAGACCGCGCAAGCAGCGATGGGAAGACCGATGGCAGCGGCAAGCGAGCCCACCGACACATACTTGGTGATGGCGACGGCCACGATAAACATGCCGAGCAGCGACAGGCCAATAGGCCAGTACCAGGCGAGGATGACGCCCAGGCCAACCGCGATACCCTTGCCGCCGTGGAAGTTAAGGTAGGGCGAGAAGATATGGCCCCACACCGCTGCCAGGCAAATGACGCCGAGCATCCAATCGCCGGGGGCTCCGGGCGCCATGATGCTTACGGGGAAGCCATAGCCCAAGTCGGCAATGAGCGGACGCGCGATAAGGACGCAGATGGCGCCCTTAAGGCAGTCGAGCAACAACGTGAGCGCGGCCACCTTAGGGCCGGCCACGCGCAGCGCATTGGTTGTGCCGATGTTGCCGGAACCCGCCTTGCGAATGTCGGTGTGGTTGAACACGCGGCCCAGGATCAGGCCAAACGGAATCGCTCCGATAAAGAACGAGACCACGGCGCAGATGGCGGTCAGCAGAATCGGATTATGCATCCTTTTGTTCCTTCTTCCTAAAGAAGAGTCGAATGGGCGTGCCGGCAAAATCGAAGGTCGAGCGCATGCGGTTCTCCACGTAGCGCTGGTAGGTGTCGTTGACCAGATCGCTGTGGTTGACGAAGAACGTGAACGTCGGCGGATTGACGCCCGTCTGAGTCACGTAGTGCATGCGCAGGCGGCGCTTGCCGTCCACCACGGTGTGGCCGAACTCACGTAGGTCGGTGAGGAACGTGTTGAGGCGCGAGGTGCTGATCTTTTGCGAACGCGTCTTCTCGGCAGCGTCGACCATCGCCCAGATCTTCTCGACGCTGCGGCCGGTGAGGGCCGAGATGCGCAGGTACTGGGCCCAGGGAGCCATGACGCCCAGACGGCGGTCGACGGTTTCCATGCAGGCCTCGCGCTTGCGGTCATCGTCGAGCAGATCCCACTTGTTGAGCAGCACGACGATGGCGCAGCCGCGCTCAATGGCCAAGCCCATGACCTTCTGGTCCTGCTCGGTAACGCCCACGGAGGCGTCGACGACGAGCAGTGCCACGTCGGCGCGATCGATGGCGCGCAGGCCGCGGACCATGGAGTAGTACTCGATGTTCTCGTACACGGTGCTCTTCTTGCGAATGCCCGCGGTGTCGACCATACGGTAGTGCTTGCCGTCGCGCTCGACGACGGTATCGATGGCGTCGCGCGTGGTGCCGGCGATGTTGGACACGATGGAACGATCGGCACCCAAGATGCGGTTAAACAGCGACGACTTGCCGGCGTTGGGGCGGCCGATGATGGCCACGTTCAGCGCATCGGGGAACTCGTCGGCGACCTCGTCCTCTTCCTCCGGAAGCAGGGCCACGATGTCGTCGAGCAGGTCGCCCGTGCCATGGCCGTGTAGGGCCGAGAGCGGCGTGGGCTCACCGATGCCGAGCGAATAGAACTCCCAGATGTTGTCGTTCTCGCGATCGGGGTTATCGAGCTTATTCACCAGCAGAAAGACCGGCTTGTCGGAGCGCTTGAGCATGCGGGCGACCGACTCGTCCTCCTCGGTGACGCCGGTGCGGCCATCGACCACAAACAGGATGACGGTGGCTTCCTCGGCGGCGGCGAGCGCCTGGTCGCGGATGGACGTGGCAAAGACGTCATCGCTCTTGAGCGGCTCGATGCCGCCCGTGTCGACGATGGTGAACTCGCGGCCGTTCCAATCAGCCGTGTGGTACGAGCGGTCGCGCGTGACGCCGCGGGACTCGTGGACGATGGCGTCTGAGGTCTGGGCCAGGCGGTTAACGAGCGTGGACTTGCCCACGTTGGGGCGTCCGACGACGGCGACGATAGGTTTCATCTGCTCTCCTTTAATGGGTAGGGTCAGTGGAAGTGTTAGAGTCTGCGGGCACAATGCCAAGGATGCGCTCCAGGGTATCGAGCAGCTCATGCGGCATGGTCGATACCACATGAACCTCGGCGCCGCGACTGGCAAGGCTTGCGAGTAAATCGTCACGATGATACTCGTCAAGCGTCATGCCGTCAGCGTTGAACATGAGCTTAGGCACAAAGAGCATAACCCCCGACAGGTCTTGGGGCAGCTGCTCCAGAATGTCACACGCGACGACGAGGCCGGTCACGTCCACGTTGCCGCCAAAGTAGCGGTTCTTGATGGCTGTGACAGTGCCGGCGAGTCCCTGGGGCGATTCCACGAAGCGGGCCACGGTGTCGCGTGCGCTGGCGCCCGAGAGGCACAGCAGATGCTGGCTGCGGGCGGCGATGGCCTCGCGAACGCGGGCCAGACGCTCGGCGTCGGCGGCAAGCACGTCGTCGGTCTCGTCCAGATACGAGCGGATCATGCCGATGCCGTCGTAGTACTGCGGGTAGCCGTCGTAAAAGTCGGCCTCGGGAGGATCGATGCCGGCGTCCAGGTAGAACTCGTCGCTCATCTGGAAAGTGTGGCGGCCAAAGCGCTCGAAGGCACGGTCCTGGAAGGGCCTGATCATGGCGATGGTCTCGCGCGCCAGCTCGGGCTTGTCGCTGTAGGACCAGCTAAAGCGGTTTTGGTGCTTGGTAAAACCGAGCGGCACAATGCCCAGGCTGGTGATCTGCTCATGTTCCTCACAGTAGCGCAGGGTCTTCTGCAGCTCCTCGCCGTCGTTCATGCCGGGGCACAACACGATCTGCGCGTGAATCTCGATGCCGGCGGCCATGATGGCCTCGAGTACGTCCATGCCGCGCTGGGCGTTGCGGCCCATCATGCGGCGGCGGACATCGGGGCTCACGGCGTGGACCGAAACGTTCATGGGGCTCATGTTGCGTTGGATGACGTTTTGCACGTCCTCGTCGGTGAGGTTCGTAAGCGTGACAAAGTTGCCTTGCAAAAAGCTTAGGCGATAGTCGTCGTCGCGAATGTAGAGCGTGGAGCGGCCGCCCTTGGGCAGCATGGTCATAAAGCAGAACACGCAGGCGTTTACGCAGGTGCGCATGCCATCGAAGATGGGGCCATCGAACTCCAGACCCCAGTCCTCGCCCGGGAAGCGGTCAAGCTCGACGGGGGTGACGGTGTTGTCGCGCGGGTCGAAAACCTCCAGCTTGACGGTGTCGTCATCGGCCTCCCAGAGCCACACGATCATGTCGGTGAGCTGCTCGCCGTTGACCGTAAGCACGCGCATGCCCGGCTCGATACCCACATCCCATGCGGGCGACTCGGGGCGCACGTTCTTAACGAGCGCGCCCTCACCCGGCTCGGGGTCGCGGCTGCGCCCGTAATCGGCCACCTCGGCGGCGTATGCGGGTACGGTCTGGTCCATAGTTAGCGGCAAAGCTCCTTGATGCGCTCGACGGCGCGCTCGATGTGTTCTTGCGGGGTGGAGGCTCCGGCGGTAATGCCGATGTGGCGTGCGTTGGCAAACCACGCGGCCTGGAGCTCGGAAGCTTCCTCGATGTGATACGTGCGCTCGCAGGCGTCTGCGCAAATCTGCGCCAGGCGGCGGGTGTTGCCCGAGTTCTTGCCGCCCACCACGACCATGCAGTCGCAGCGGTTAGCAAGTGTGGCTGCTGCCTGTTGACGCTCACTCGTGGCGGCACAGATGGTGTTGATCACACGAAGCTCCTGCACGCGCGGGGTGATAGCGGCCACGACCTCGGCGAGGTTCTGCGCGGTCTGGGTGGTCTGCACAACCAGACCAACCTTGCCCTTGAGCGGTAGTGCGTCCGCATCGGCGGCGCAACTCACGACTTGAGCGTCATCACCAGCGTGGCCCAGAATGCCCTCGACCTCGGGGTGGCCCGGCTCGCCCACGACGATCACGCGGTAGCCTTCGCGCACCAGGCGCTCGGCCGCCACATGGACCTTCTTCACGTAGGGGCAGGTGGCGTCGACCACGGTAAGGTCGCGCTTGCGGGCAGCATCGATCACCTGCGGCACCACGCCGTGGGCGCGGATGATCACGGTGCCCGATGCGGCATCGTCCAGGGTATCGGCCAGACCAACGCCTGCCTCGGCGAGCTCGCGTACCACGATGGGGTTATGGATGAGCGGACCCAAGGTATGGACCTGATTGCACTCCCCTGCCTGCGGCGCAGCGGCCAGCGCCATATCGAGCGCACGCTGTACGCCGTAGCAAGTGCCGGCGTGGGCGGCGATCTCGATGGTAGGCGCGGTGGCTTGGTCGGACGCGGTCACGGCAGTGTTCGTCACGTTCTCGCTCATGGCTAGAACCTGCCCGGATGCTCGGCGCACAGCTCGTCTCGCATGGCGTAGACGCGGTTCATGGCCTCGGACTCAAACCAGGCCAGGCGCTCCGTACGCTTAAGCCCGGCCGGCGCGTCCGAAAGCGTGACGGCCTTGCCGGCACGAATCCAGCACTTCTTGGGACGCATGAGCTTTTTGCCCGCGGGCGTGATGTCGGACCAGCCACAGATGGCAAGTGGGTTGACGGGCGCCTTGCCCATCTGAGCGATGAGCGCAAAACCGCCATGGACCTCGGGCTTGATCTCGCGCGAGCGGATGCGCGTGCCCTCGGGGAAGATCAGGACGTCCTCGCCGCGCTGCAGCGCATGCTGGGCGGCGCGCAGGCACTTCATGTCGGCGGTGCCGCGCTCCACGGGAATGCCGCCCACGCGGCTAAAGGCCCAGCGTACGATCCCGGTCTTGGCGAATTCGGATTTAAAGATGGGACGCACGCGGCGGCCGCCAAAGTACAGCGCCGTCTCCACGGCCAAGAGCTCGGCCATTGAGGTGTGGTTGCAGATGACCACGCTGCCGCGGCCGTCCTGGCGCTCAAACAGCAGGTCAGCGTCCTCGACCTTCCAGCGCCACATGAGCTTGGAGAAGGCCCACAGGATGCCCATGACCACGGCGACGGTGCCGCGAATGAGCGCTGGGAACTCTGCGTAGGGGGCGTTGTAATAGTCCTCGGGCGTCTGCTTAAACAGGCGCATGGGCTACCTCCTTTGGTTGATGAGGTCCTCGATAATGCGGACGACCTCGTCGATGGTATGGGCGGTGGAGTCGACGTGCACGGCGTCCTCGGCGGGCACGAGCGGGGCGACCTCGCGGCTGCTGTCAAGCTTGTCGCGCTGCTTAAGGGCGTCGAGGGTCTCATCGACCTCGGCCTCGAGCTGCTCGGCAGTAAGCGGCTGGGCGTCGTTTTGGTGACGCTGCAGCACGCGGCGGCGGGCGCGCTCGCGCGGGTCGGCGGTCAGGAAGACCTTGACCTGCGCGTTGGGGAACACGACGGTTCCGATGTCGCGACCCTCGGCCACGATATCGCGGTCCTCGGCGGCGCGGCGCTGGTGAATGAGCATGGCGGCGCGCACGCCCGGGTAGGCCGAGACCTTGGACACGTTGGCGTCGACCTGCGGGGTACGAATGGCGGCCGAAGCGTCCTGGCCGTCAATGGTCAGGCGCGTATCCTCGCCGGTGCCGTTGGTAAAGCGAATCTCGATCTGCTCGGCGAGGGCGTCGATGGCCGTCTCGTCGTTCAGATCGATGCCGCGGTCGAGCGCGGCGAAGGTGACGGCGCGATACATGGCGCCCGTGTCGAGCTTGTTAAAGCCCAGCTGGCG
>CALJCO010000005.1 GCA_938023905.1 uncultured Collinsella sp.
ATGCAGCGGAGAATGGTGGATTTGCCGGAACCGGCGGGGCCGTCGATGGCAACGATCATGCAATGCTTCCTTTCGATGGTTGACGTGCTGGTATGGTTCGCGGGGGCAGGGGCGCGGCGGGTTGCCTAGCCTGTGTAGCGCTCGCGGTAGGTGTTGCGCTTGGGTGCGGAGCCGTGGCTGCCGTGGTGACGCGTGCGGCTGGCGGGCGTGTCTTGGGGCTTGCCGCCGTTGCGCTTGGCGCTCGCCTGCTTGGGCGGGATGCCGCCGGCCTTGAGGACCTGTACCTCGCGGTCGGTGAGCTCGCGCCACGAGCCCTTGGCCACGTCCTTGAGCTCCAGGCCGGCAAAGTTGCAGCGATGCAGGCGGATTACCGGATGGTGAATCTTGCTCAGCATGCGCTTGACCTGGTTTTTGCGCCCCTCGCGGATGATGACCTCCACGGCGGTGGTGCCGGGCTTGACGCCTTGCGGAGCCACGGCCTCTGCCTCGCGCGCGTTGATGACGCGGCAGATCGCCGGCTGGCACAGGCCGTCGTCGAGTTCGATGCCGCGGCGGAGTGGTTCTAAGTCGCGATCGGTCAGGTGGCCGTCCACGAGCGCCTGGTAGGTCTTATAGACATGCTTGCTGGGGTGCAGCAGATCCTGCGACAGGTCGCCATCGGTGGTAAAGAGCAAAAGGCCTGTGGTGTCTCGGTCCAGGCGGCCCACCGGGAATAGTCCCGGAAAGCGGTCGCGGGGGACCAGGTCGGCCACGCAAGGGCGCTCCTGCGGATCGCTCATGGTGGTGAGGTAGCCGGTCGGCTTGTAGAGCATCAAGTACACGGCGCCCTGGTTGAGCTTGACGGGCATGCCGTCGACCTCGATATGGTCGCGGTCGACGTCGACCTTGGTGCCCAGTTCGGTCGCGACCTGGCCGTTGACGGTCACGCGGCCGGCAGTCATCAGGTCTTCCGACCCGCGGCGGCTCGCCACGCCCGCGCGCGCCAAAAAGCGCTGCAGGCGCATGGTGTGCGGATAGACGGGCTGGGCGTCGGACTCGTGCGTATCCGCGTTGGGTACCGCAGCGCCGGCGCGCGTCTCCCCTACTTCGTTAATCCTCGTCATGCAAATCCTCCGAGGTCTCGTCGACGACCAGGGTCTCCAAGTCCTCGATTGCCTCAACATCGTCAACATCGGTATCGAGCAGTTCGCGCTCCTCGTCCAGGTCCTCGGCCTGCTCCTCGAGCGTGGACTGAATGCTGCGGCCGCTCAGGCGTTCGCGGATAAACTGACGCGACTGCTCGTCGGGGGCAAACTGCTCCAGGTCGGGCAGGTCGCGGGTGGAGCGCAGACCGAACTTTTCCAAGAAGGCGTTGGTCGTGCCGTAGATGATGGCCTGACTGCGCTGGGGGTCGCGTCCGAGCTCGCGCACCAGACCTTTGTCCACGAGCGACGCGATGACGCCGTCAGAATTGACGCCGCGGATGCCTTTGACCACCTCGCGCGTCACGGGCTGGTGGTATGCGATGACGGCCAGTGTTTCGAGCGCCGCCTGCGACAGCTTTTGCGTGTCCCAGCTCAGCACATAGGCCTCGACCACGTCGTGGTAGGCGGGATGCGTAAACAGGCGCCAGCCGCCGGCGACCTCGCGCAGCTGAAAGCCACGGTTGGCCTCCTCGTACTCAACCTTGAGCTCGGCGAGCAGCGATGCGCACTCGCCGGGGGCGATATCCAGCGCACCTGCCAGCGCGGGCGCGCTCACCGGGTCGCTCGACACCAGCAGCAGCGCCTCGAGGGCGCCTTTGAGGCTGTTTGCCTCCAGCGTGGAAAGGGTTGACATGGTTGCAGCTCCTATTCGGTGAGCTCGGGGCCCTCGCCAGGCACGTATGCCTCGGCGCCCTCGACGCGGTTGATTTGAATGGTTCCAAAGATCTCGTCCTGGCTCAGCGTGAGCGAGCCACGCTTGGCGAGCTCCAGCATGGCCAAAAAGGTGACGACGAGTTGCTCGGTCGTGGCGTCGCCGTCCAACAGCTCGCGGAAGGTGCAGGTCTGGTGCGCCATGGTAAAGCGGTCGACTGAGGCCACGGTCAGGTCGAGCGGCACGCGATGCGGTGCCACGTGCTCGGCCTCCAGCAAGAAGGTCTGTCGCTTGCCGTCCAGGTCGGCACAGATGACGGCCAGACCGCGCAGGGTGATGCCGGCCAGGTAGTCGGGCATGAGCCCCAGGAACTCGGGGTCGGGGCCGGCCACACGCGGATGCATGCGGCTTTCGGCCTGCATGCGGGCACCGAGGGCCGCAGCCGCGCCCTTAAACTGCTTGTAAGCGATCAGGCGCTGAATCAGGACCTCGCGCAGGGCATCGCCGTCGAGCGCGCTGAGTTCCTCGAGGTCTTCGTCGAACTCGTCATCGTCGTCATCTACTTTGCGCGGGGCCTCCTGCGGCACCAGCGAGGCAGCCTTGATGTCCAAAAGGGTTGCCGCGACTAGCAAAAAGTCGCTCGCCACGTCCAGGTCCAGCGCCTCGATGCGTTCGGCCTCGGCAAGGTACTGCTCGGCCACCTCGCTGATGGAGATAGCGCCGATATCTACTTTTTGGCGGGTTACCAGCTGCAGCAGCAGGTCGAACGGTCCGCTGTAGACCTGCGTCGACACGCGATACGACATCTTCGACCTCCTTTGACGGCGCCTTCGCGGCGCGGTTTGGGTGCATATTACGACCGTTTTGCACGGTCGACCTGTAAGTTTACCTTAGATGCCGGCGATTGCGAAGTTGAGCAGCTGCTCAGCAAGCGGATACACGGTAACGTCGAAATAGCGGCCGATCACATCGATGCCGGTCCACATGGGCAGTAGATACAGCACAATGATGAGGATGGGCATAGCGTATTGCTGCAGACGGTAATAATTGTTGAGCGCCTTGCCTTTGAGGAACGGCACGATGATCGACGAGCCATCGAGCGGCGGGATCGGGACGAGGTTAAAGAACGCGAGCGACAGGTTGACTACGATAAACGTGGCGCCGAAGTTCATGATCTGTGACGCCAGGGCAAAGGACATGTTGGTATAGAGGCTGCCATATGCCGCGTGCATGAGGGCGGCAGCGAGGCACGCGAGCGAGATGTTCGATGCGGGGCCGGCTACGCTCACCAGGACCTCGTCGCGCTTGGGGTGCTTGAGGTTGTTGAGGTAGACGGGCACGGGTTTGGCGAAGGCGAACACTGGGCCGCCGGCCGCGAGCATGAGCAGCGGCAGGATGATGGTGCCAAACGGGTCGATATGGTTAAGCGGGTTGAGCGACACGCGGCCGCGCGAACGGGCCGTCTTGTCGCCGAGCGCCCAGGCCGCGGCGGCGTGTGCGCTCTCGTGGATCACGATGCCCACGATGACGGCGACGGCGCTGGCGAGCAGGTTCATGAGGTAGCTGCTGGACATGGCGCTCCCCTAGCGGACGCGACGCGAGGCGCGCGTGAGCAGGTAGTCGGCCACAAACAGGATGACGGCCACGATGGCGTAATCCAAGCGGAACACGCCGCCAAAGGGCGATGTGATGACGCCGTAGCCGGCGATGGCGCTCGGCAGTGCGCGCGAAAGCTCGACGACAAAGCCCACAATCTGCAGCTTGGCGGTCAGGCCGCTAAAGCACAGCAGCACGGTCATCGCGCTCATAAAGATGCCGCAGATGCGACAGGCGATGGCGATGATGCTCATCGCCACGGCAGCGGCCTTACGAGAGTTCACGCGCGGTCTCCTCTTCGATCTGGGCGGAAAGCTCCAGCCATTCGTCCTCGAGCTTGGGTAGCTCTTGCTTAAGGCCGTTATATTCCCCCAGCGCGGCGTTGAACTTATCCTGATCGGCATAAAGTTCTTCGCTCGCCATCAATTCCATAAGCTCGTCATAGCGGGCGCGCTTTTTGTCGAGCTCCGTCTCGATCTTCTTGAGCTGGTTACGCACGCCCTTGAGCTTTTTGTTGAGCGCAGCGCGGGCTTGGGCCTCGGCGCGCTTTTGCTCCTTGGTCTTTTTGCCCTCGGCAGGCTTGGGGGCGGCGGGCGCATCGGACTGGGCCGCGGTGACCTTAGCGGACTTGGCCGCGGCCGGTGCGCTCTCCCCTGCCGCCTCGGCGGCGGCGCGGGCTGCGAGGTCCTCGCGCTTGTAGAGGTAGTAGTCGTAGTCGCCGTCGTAGACCGTGACCTTGCCGTCGCGGATGTCAATGATGCGGTTGGCCACAGCGCGTACCAGGTGCTCGTCGTGGCTGATCAGCACGATGGTGCCGGGGAAGTTTTGCAGGGCGTTCTCGAGCATGTCCACCGAGTCGATGTCCAGGTGGTTGGTTGGCTCGTCCAGGCACAGGAGCGCCTCGGGGGCCACGAGCATCTTGGCGAGCGCCAGACGCGCCTTTTCGCCGCCGGAGAGGACGCGAACCTGCTTCTCGATGGAATCGTTGTCGCTAAACAGGAAGGCGCCCAGCAGGCTGCGCTGCTGCGGCACGGTCCACTTGGGCGTAACGGTGTCGATCTCTTGCAGGACGGTATTGGACTCGGTCATGCCCTCGAGCGCGTGCTGGGCGTAGTAGGCCACGCCCACGTTGGTGCCTAGGTCGCGGGTGCCGGTGGTGGGCGGCTCCAAGCCGGCGAGGATCTTCATGAGCGTGGACTTGCCGGCGCCGTTGGGGCCGACAAGCGCCACGTGCTCGCCGCGGTAGAGCTTGAGGTCGATGTCGCTGTAAATGTGCTTATCGCCGTATGACTTGGAGACGCCCTCGAGGCCCACGACCATGTCGCCGGAGCGCGGCGGGTCGGGGAACTTAAAGTCGATGTGCTTGTGGCCCTCGGGCAGGATGACGAGCTCCTTTTTGATCTGCTCGATCTTGCGGATGCGCTCCTGGGCCTGGGCTGCCTTGGTGGGCTTGTAGCGGAACTTGTCAACGAAGACCTGCATGTGGGCGATGTCGCGCTCCTGGGCGGCGCGCTTGGCGCGCATCTGCTCCAGGTTGTCCTCGCGCTGCTTGAGGTAGCTGCTGTAGTTGCCGGTGTAGGTGGTCACGCGGCGGTTTTCGAGAGCGGCGACATGGTCGACGCAGGCGTCCATAAAGGCGCGGTCGTGGCTGACGATGAGGACGGCGCCGTCGTAGTTGGCGATAAAGCCACGCAGCCACTGGACGCTTTCGAGGTCCAAGTGGTTGGTGGGCTCGTCCAGAAGGAGCAGGTC
>CALJCO010000006.1 GCA_938023905.1 uncultured Collinsella sp.
ACCTGGATGCGGTGCGTTTTACGACGCTCAACAAGGAGGCCGGCGGTCTCAGATCCCTGCGCTAGGGTTCCGAATCGCCGCTCGCCACAAAACCGGCCTATCTACTACGTTTAAGTGACTACCCTCGACCATTTCAAAAACCGCAAAAACAAAACCGCAGGTAGATGACTTGCCGATGTTACGAAAAAGTGGGTATGGCTAACCCTTGCTGGTTAAACGTAGTAGATGGGCCGTTTTCGTGGCGCGACACTGCGCGTTTGGTAAAATACCGCCACGTTTGGGAACGGATGGGCTCCGGTGGGCCCCGCGGTCCTCAAAACCGTTGTGAGGCGTGCAAAACGTCTTGGATGTGTTCGATTCACATACGTTCCCGCCAACGCATCCTGCCAACCACCACAAAGGTGCCTGTCCTCTTTGTGGTGGTATGGACCATGTGGACGAAACAGCTTCGAAACACGCGATTTGTACGTCGGGTGCTCAAAAACGCTTCTACCTGCATCGTAATCAAAACGAAACATCTGCTCGTCGGTTTATGCGAAACTTTGCTGCAACAGTGCGATATTATCCATACTCGATAAAGCTCGCGGCGCATAGGGTGCCGCGACCAACATTTTTCGTTTCCCATCATTGGAGGAAGCATGAGCTACACGCAGAAAGTTCTCGAAGAGCTCAAGGCCCGCTATCCCGAGCAGCCTGAGTTCATCCAGGCCGCGACCGAGATCCTCGGCACCATTCAGCCGGCGCTCGACGCCCACCCCGAGTACGAGGAGGCCGCCCTGCTGGAGCGCCTCGTCGAGCCCGAGCGCATCGTCATGTTCCGTGTTCCCTGGGTCGACGACCAGGGCAAGGTCCAGGTCAACCGCGGCTATCGTGTCGAGTTCAACTCTGCCATTGGACCCTACAAGGGCGGCCTGCGCTTTAACCCGACGGTCACCCTGGGTATGCTCAAGTTCCTGGGCCTGGAGCAGATCCTCAAGAACAGCCTGACCACCCTTCCCATGGGCGGCGGCAAGGGCGGCTCCGACTTTGACCCCAAGGGCAAGTCCAACAACGAGATCATGCACTTCTGCCAGTCCTTCATGACCGAGCTCTATCGTCACATCGGCCCCAACACCGACGTTCCCGCCGGCGACCTGGGCGTTGGCGGCCGCGAGGTTGCCTACCTGTTCGGTCAGTATAAGCGCCTGACCAACGAGTGGACTGGCGTCCTCACCGGCAAGGGCCTCTCCTTTGGCGGCTCGCTCGCCCGTACCGAGGCCACCGGCTACGGTCTGGTCTACTTTGTGGACGAGTACCTCAAGAGCCGCGGCGACTCCTTCGAGGGCAAGAACGTCGTCGTTCACGGCTCCGGCAACGTCGCCATCTACGCCGTCCAGAAGGTCTCCCAGCTCGGCGGCAAGGTGCTCGCCTGCTCCGATACTCACGGCTGGGTCGAGGATCCCGACGGCATCGACTACACCGTGCTCGAGCATGTCTACAACAAGAAGCGCTCCGGCCACGACAAGGGCGTCACGCTCGCTATGTACGTCGACGAGAAGCCTAATGCCACGTGGCACGAGGGCGACGGCCGCGGCGTGTGGCAGCTTCCCTGCGACATCGCGCTGCCCTGCGCTCGCGAGAACACGCTGCTGCTCGAGGATGCCCAGGCACTCGTCGCCAACGGCTGCAAGGTGGTCGGCGAGGGCGCGAACATGCCCACGACCATCGAGGCCACGACCCACTTCCAGGAGAACGGTGTCGCCTTTATGCCCGGCAAGGCTGCCAACGCCGGCGGCGTGCTCGTGTCCGGCCTGGAGATGAGCCAGAACGCCGAGCACCTGTCCTGGACCTTCGAGGAGGTCGACGGCAAGCTCGAGCAGCTCATGCGCGGCATGTTCCACAACGTGGACGACACCGCCAAGGAGTACGGCGAGGAGGGCAACTTCGTCATGGGCGCCAACATCGCCGGCTTCCTGAAGGTTGCCGACGCCATGCTCGCCCAGGGCGTCTGCTAAATTTTCGCTCGACATAGCATCGCAGAAGGCTCCCAGTCATCTTGGCTGGGAGCCTTTTCTATCCCGGAGGACTCCTCATAACTTGCGGTGGAATACGGATTGTTTTGCGTTCCAGAACGGCTAATCAGTCCGTATATCACCGCAAGTTATGGATGGGTGGGTGGATTTTGTCCTAAATCGGTGTGCGGCCCCTCGTTTGGTACACTTAAAAGTACTGGACAAGTGAAGAGATGGGGGAGAACGTGCTCAAGTTCGGTACCTACGTCCGTGTTGGAAACGCGGCCGAAGCCTATGAGCTCTTACAGAAGAACCGCAACAACAAGATTGTGGGCGGCGGCATCTGGATGCGCCTGGGTTCGCGTCGCGTGGCGACGGCGATTGACCTTTCGGCCTGCGGACTCGATCAGATCGAGGAGACCGAGACCGAGTTTCGCATCGGTGCCATGTGCACCCTGCGCCAGCTCGAGCGCCATGCCGAGCTCAACGCGCTTGTCAACAATGTCTTCGAGTTCGCCGTTCACGATATCGTGGGCGTGCAGCTGCGCAATACCGCCACGGTGGGCGGCAGCATCTATGGCCGCTTTGGCTTCTCGGACGTTCTCTCCGCCTTCCTCGCGCTCGACTCTTACGTTGAGCTGACGGGCGCCGGTCGCGTGCCGCTCGCGGAGTTCGTGGATATGGGCTATGTGCGCGACGTGATCGAGCACGTCGTGGTCGTCAAGCATGATTACCGCGCGAGCTACGAGGCCGTGCGCAAGGCCGCGACCGACTTCCCCTCGCTGAACGTCACCGCCGCCTGGTGGGACAACACCTGGCACGTCACCGTGGGCGCCCGCCCGCTGCACGCGACTCTGCTGCAGGGCGAGGCGTGCGGCCTGGTGAACGAGCATCCTTCCGAGGACGAGCTTCGCGCCCTGGCCGCATCCGTGCGCTCGCTGAGCTACGGCACCAACCTGTGGGGCTCGGCCGACTACCGCCGCCGCATCTCTGCCCCGCTCGCCATCCAGGCTGTGCGCCGTGCCGCCGGCATCGAGCTTTCGGCCGCGCTTGCCCGCGAGCTCGAGACCGTGCAGATCCCCAAGTTCGCCACGGACGAGTATTCCTGCCGCCGCGTGCCCGGCGTCGATTCTAGCGAGGTGCGCTAATGGCTGCCAAACTCATCGATCTTTCCTTTACGCTCAACGGCCGTAAGGTCAAGGTTCAGATTGCCCCCGACACCATGCTCTTTGCACTGTTGCGCGAGCAGGGCTGCTCGTCGGTGCGCTGCGCCTGCGAGACCACCAACTGCGGCCTGTGCACGGTGTGGCTCGACGGCGACCCGGTGCTGAGCTGCTCGGTTCCCGCCGCGCGCATCGAGGGCCGCTCCATCACCACGCTCGAGGGCCTCAAAGCCGAGTCCGAGGCGCTTGCCCGTGCGATGGCTGCCGAAGGCGCCGAGCAGTGCGGTTTTTGCGCCCCCGGCCTCATCATGAACGTGCTGGCGCTTGCACGCGCCGCCAAGGAGGACCCGAGCCTCGTCGCCACGCGCGAGGAACTCTCACGCCAGCTCGCCGGCAACCTCTGCCGTTGCAGCGGCTATGAGAGCCAGCTGCGCGCCATCGTCCGCTTTCTTAACGAGTCCGGCGTGCATGTGGGCTTTGAGATGCCCGAGCTGCCGGTCAACGACACCAGCTGCGACGGTGTCTCGTACAAGCAGATCACCCATAAGCAGCCCAAGAAGGACTCGAAGGCGCTGCTCGAGGGCCGTCCCGTCTACACGGGCGATATGGTGCCCGCCGGCGCCCTGATCGTCAAACTCAAGCGCAGCCCCTATGCCCGCGCCAAGATCCGCTCCATCGATACGTCGCGCGCCCTGAAGGTGCCCGGCGTTGTGGGCGTCTACACTTACGAGGACGTGCCCAAGCGCCGCTTTACTATCGCCGGTCAGAGCTATCCGCAGCCGAGTCCCTACGACCGCCTGATTCTCGAGAACCTTGTGCGCTACCAAAACGAGGAGGTGGCGATCGTCGCTGCCGAGACCGAGGAGGCTGCCGACAAGGCGCTCAAGCTCATCAAGGTCGACTATGAGGTGCTCGAGCCCCTGCTCGACTTTACCCAGGCACTCGATAACGATATCGTGGTCCACCCCGAGGGCGACGTGACCTTTATGTTCCCGCAGGGCGGCGATGTCCCACGCAACCTGGTGTGCAGCGGTACCAGCGATTTTGGCGACCTGGACGAGGCCTTCGCCCAGAGCGACATCGTCTTTGAGCGCACCTACACCAGCCAGGCCACGCAGACCGCGCCCATGGAGACCTTCCGCGCCTTCGCGACGACCGACGCGTTTGGGCGCATCTCCGTGACCACCTCGACGCAGGTGCCCTTCCACGTGCGCCGCATGGTCGCGCAGTCGCTCGACATTCCGCAGTCGCAGGTGCAGGTCATTAAGCCGCGCATCGGCGGCGGCTTTGGCTCCAAGCAGACGGGCTGCTGCGAGATCTTCGTGGCGTTCGTCACCCAGCAGACTGGCCGTCCGAGCTACTGCTGCTACACCCGCGAGGAGACCATCACCGCGGGCAACTCGCGCCACCAGATGCAGATGACCGTCAAGTTGGGCGCCATGAACGACGGCACCATCACGGCCATCGACCTGCACACGCTGTCCAACGCCGGAGCGTACGGCGAGCACGCCACCACGACGATCGGCCTTTCGGGCCACAAGAGCCTGCCGATTTACAACCATGTGAAGGCGAGCCGCTTTAGCTGGGACGCTGTCTACACCAATACCAACCGCGGCGGCGCGTATCGCGGCTACGGTGCCACCCAGGGCCAGTTTGCCGTGGAGAGCGCCGTTAACGAGCTCGCCGACATGCTGCACATGGACCCCGCCGACCTGCGCCTTAAGAACATCGTGCGCGAGGGCGAGATCATGCCGCAGTACTACAACGAAAAGCTCAACGCCTGCGCACTCGACCGCTGCCTGCTGCGCGCGATGGACATGATCGGTTGGCGCGACAAGCCGCTGGCCGTCGACCTGGGCGACCGCGTGCGTGCTCTGGGCTGTGCGCTCACCATGCAGGGCTCGGGCATTTCCAATGTCGACATCGCCGGCATCGATATGCGCCTGGAAGAGGACGGCTTCATTACCATCGGCACCGGCGCTACCGATAACGGCATGGGCGTCGACACGATCCTGGCGCAGATTGCCGCCGAGGAGCTGGGCGTGGAGAGCTCGCTCATCGTGGTACGCGGCGTGGACACCGACGTGTCGCCGTTCGACGCTGGCTCGTACGCGAGCTCGGGCACGTACGTGACGGGCCTTGCCGCCAAGAACGCCGCGACCGAGCTGCGTGAGAAGATTTGTGCCAAGGCCGCCCAGATGTGGGATGTGGACGCCGTCGACGTGGTCTTCGACGGCCAGTACGTGCGCCTGTCCGACGAGCGTGCCGCGCGCGAGCAGAACCGCTACCTCACGCTGCGCGACTTTGCCAACCTGTGCGTCAAGAACATCGCGGGCGGCGACGCGCTCACCTCGCATGCTTCTGCCTGCCTGCCCGTTTCGCCTCCGCCGTTTATGGCCGGCATTGCCGAGGTCGAGGTCGACAAGGCCACCGGCAAGGTGACCGTGGTGGACTACGCGGCGGCTGTGGATTGCGGCACCGTGATCAACGAGGCACTCGCGCGCGTCCAGGCCGAGGGCGGCATTGCCCAGGGTATCGGCCACGCGCTCTACGAGATTGTTGAGCACGACGATCGCGGCCGCCTGCGCACCGGCAACTTTATGAGCTACAAGCTGCCCACGCGCCTGGACATCGGCAGCATTCGCGTGGCCTTTGAGCCGAGCTACGAGCCGACGGGCCCGTTTGGCGCCAAGTCGATCGGCGAGGTCGTCATCAACACGCCGCTCGCCGCCGTGGCTTCGGCCGTCGCACACGCCACCGGCCATCAGGTTCGCTCGCTGCCGATCACGCCCGAGAAGGCCCTGCTGGGGGAGTAGCGGGTCGGCGAACAAGTCGTAATGGGCGGGGCGGGGCAACTCGACCCGCCTTTTGCACTCGTGGTGAGGTCGTGAGCCTGTAAAACGTGTGCGTGCGCTTGTCGCTCGTATCTGCTATCATTCCTAGTCTGTGCGCTCATGCGGGCGTGGCGGAATTGGTAGACGCGCCAGATTTAGGTTCTGGTGGGATTCCCGTGAAGGTTCGAGTCCTTTCGCCCGCACCAACGCATCTGCGTCGGCCCTGGCCGTCGCGACTCTTTGTTGCATAAAGGTACCAGCACCTCAGATAAGCTGGGCAGTATGAGGAGGAACGTGTTGAACATCACCGCTTCTGACGTCAAGGACGCCAAGCTCACCGCTACGGTCACCATCCCGGCCGCCGACGTCGACGCCGCGATCAAGAAGGCTTACAAGGACACCGCCAAGAAGTACCGCTTCCCGGGCTTCCGCGCCGGTAAGGCTCCCCGTCCGGTTATCGACTCTGCTCTTGGCGCCGAGGCTACCCTCGCTCAGGCCACCAACGACCTGATCGCCGCCAACGAGCCCGCCGTCCTCAACGAGCTGGACATCGTCCCCACCAAGAACGGTGACTACAAGGACCTCGACCTCGCTAAGGATCACGAGGACTACACCTACACCGTCGAGTTCTCCCTGCGTCCCGCCGCTGAGCTCTCCTCCTTCGACGCTGTCGAGATCGAGATGCCCCCTGCGGAGGTCACCGAGTCCGAGATCAACAACCAGGTCGAGATGCTCCTCAACTACCGTGCCACCTTCGAGGATGTCGAGGGCCGCGCTGTCGAGTCCGAGGACTACGTTACCGTCGACCTCAAGGCCGTCGAGAACGCCGACAACTTTGCCGCCGAGGGCCGTATGCTCATCGCCGGTAGCGACAGCAACCCCGCCGAGTTCAACGAGGCTCTGATCGGCGCCAACGTTGACGACGTCAAGTCCGTCACCTGGACCGACGAGGCCGAGGAGGGCGAGGAGGCCGAGACCCACACCGTCGAGGTCACCGTCAAGGGCATCAAGGTCCGCAACACCCCCGAGCTCACCGACGAGCTCGTCAAGTCCGACTTTGGCTTCGACAGCATCGACGCCATGCGCGACGCCATCAAGATTGAGATTGAGCAGGACAAGGCTTCCCGCCTGCCGGCCGAGAAGGAGAACCGTTGCGTCTCCGCTCTCGCCGAGCGTCTGCAGCTCGACGAGATGGACGCCGACTACGAGCAGTCCGTCTTTGAGGAGCTTGGCCAGAACTTCCTGTCCAACCTCGCTGCCCGCGGCATGACGCTCGACACCTGGCTGCCCGCTTCCGGTCTGACCATGGAGCAGTTCATCGGCGACCTGCATAAGCAGGCCAACGACGTTGCCCGTGAGTCCCTGGCTCTGGACGCCCTCGCGCGTGAGCTCAAGATTGAGGTCACCGAGGACGACATCAACGCCGAGTTCGAGAAGGCCGGCGTCAAGGACGTCGAGGCTTCCAAGGCCGAGTTCATCGCCGATGGCCGCATGCCTGCCGTCCGCGAGTCCATCCGTCGCTCCAAGGCCGTCGACCACCTGGTCGAGAACGCCAAGGTGACCGAGGTCGACGAGACCGCCAAGGACGCCGAGTAATTCTCGCCACCTTGCCCGCGAGCGCATGTATGTGCCCGTGATGGGGTAAAGTTAATAGCCGGTTATCCGGTTGCTTCGTACGGTGCCAGCCAATGCATAGCATGCGGGCACCGTACGTTTATCTAGAACCAATTTGGTCCGCAAGAGAGAAATGGAGATGCGTATGATCGCTAAGTTCGATTCCGCCCTCGTGCCATACGTTATCGAGCAGACGCCGCGCGGCGAGCGCAGCTACGATATCTATTCGCGCCTGCTCAACGACCGCATCATCTTCTTGGGCGAGGAGATCAACTCCGTCAGCGCCAACCTGGTCGTTGCCCAGCTGCTGCATCTTGAGAGCCAGGATGCCGAGAAGGATATCTCGCTCTACATCAATTCGCCCGGTGGCGAGGTTTACTCCGGCCTGGCGATTCTTGACACCATGAACTTCATCAAGCCGCAGGTCTCCACCATCTGCGTCGGTATGGCCGCGTCCATGGCCGCCGTGCTGCTTTCGGCCGGCGCTAAGGGCAAGCGCTTCTGCCTGCCGCACTCCAAAGTCATGATTCACCAGCCCAGCGGCGGTGCCCAGGGTCAGCAGACCGAGATTGAGATTGTGGCCGAGGAGATCAAGAAGACCCGCCGCGAGCTCAACCAGATCTTGTCCGATGCCTCGGGCCAGCCCATCGAGAAGGTCCAGGCCGATACCGAGCGCGACAACTACCTGACCGCCGCCGAGGCCCTCGACTACGGCCTGATTGACCGTATCGTCACCTCGCGCGATCTCGCCGCGAAGGATGCCTAGGATGGCAGGTAACATGCAGGACAACTTTGACGAGAACGGCAACCCCATCCGCTGCTCCTTTTGCGGAAAAGAGCAGGGCCAGGTCCGTCGCCTCGTAAAGGGCCCGACCAACATCTTTATCTGTGACGAGTGCGTCGCCGCCTGTTCCGAGATCCTTGAGGAGTCGCTGGCTTCGGACTTTATGGACGCTGCCCGCAACGGCAAGCTGCCGGGCTTCCTCAACGACCACGGCCAGGCTGCATCCCAGCCCGCCGTGGACCCCGAGGCCGAGGGCTTTGAGCTCGAGGACGACCGCCAGGTCATCACGCACGTGCCGACGCCGCACGAGATCTATGACGAGCTTTCGGCCTATGTCATGGGGCAGGAGGACGCCAAGCGCGCCATGTCGGTGGCCGTGTACAACCACTATCGCCGCGTGATCGAGGGCGGCGCCGCGGTGTCCGCTTTTGACGACAGCATGGGCTCGCAGTTCGACACCGATATGGACGAGGTGGAGCTCGCCAAGTCCAATATTTTGCTGCTCGGTCCCACCGGTACCGGTAAGACCCTGCTCGCCCAGACGCTCGCCCGCATTCTCGAGGTGCCGTTTGCCATCGCCGACGCCACCGCGCTTACCGAGGCCGGTTACGTGGGCGAGGATGTGGAGAACATCCTGCTCAAGCTCATCAACGCCGCTGATGGCGACATTGAGCGCGCTCAGGTGGGCATTATCTACGTGGACGAGATTGACAAGATTGCCCGCAAGGCCGAGAACCTCTCCATTACCCGCGATGTCTCGGGCGAGGGTGTGCAGCAGGCGCTGCTTAAGATTCTTGAGGGCACGGTGGCCAGCGTTCCGCCTACCGGTGGCCGCAAGCATCCCCAGCAGGAGCTGCTGCAGATCGACACGACTAACATCCTGTTTATCTGCGGCGGTGCCTTTGTGGGTCTGGACAAGATCATCGCCGACCGCGTGGGCAACAAGGGCGTGGGCTTTAACTCCGAGATCGCCGGCCCCACCTCGGTCGACGAGAACGACCTGCTGCGTCAGGTGCTCCCGCAGGACCTCAACGCCTTTGGCATGATCCCCGAGTTCGTGGGCCGTACGCCCGTTGTCACCCAGACGCAGGCGCTCGACGAGGACGACCTGGTGTCGATTCTGACCGAGCCCAAGAACGCCGTGGTGCGTCAGTACCGCAAGATGTTCCAGCTCGAGGACGTTGAGCTTGAGTTTGAGGACGCGGCGCTGCACGAGATCGCCCGCATGGCACTCGCCCGCAAGACCGGCGCCCGCGGCCTGCGCTCCATCTGCGAGGACGTGCTGCAGCAGACGATGTTCGACCTCCCCAGCGAGGAAGGCGTCGCCAAGGTCATCGTGACCGAAGCCTCCGTAAAGGGCGAAGAACAGCCCCAGCGCATCTATGGGTAAATAGCGCCCGTTTAGGTCCCGCGGCAACCACTGCGGGACCTGCCTTTTAGGGACAGGTTTATTTTGGTCGGTTTTATATGGGCAAACGTCATTCTGCCTGATAAAACCTGCCAAAATAAACCTGTCCCTTTTTGGTAGGTATGCCTGTGCTATTCTGTGAGATTGTTTAGCTAGTATCTTCAGACTGAAGTAATCGATACCTAAGGGGAGGAATGCAGATCCTAGCGTGCCTACATTCCTCCCCGACGGGCAAGGGAGAGATATATGGAAGAAATGCCCAAGAACTACGATCCGTCGACCAACGAGCCGGCGATCCTGCAGAAGTGGCTCGACGGCGGCTACTACAAGCGCCGTGAGGGCGTGGGCGACTGCACCGTCACCATTCCGCCTCCCAACGTGACCGGCAAGCTCCATATGGGTCACGCTACTGACGACTCCATCCAGGACGCCATCATCCGTATGGCCCGCATGCGCGGCAAGTCCACGCGCTGGGTGCTGGGCACCGATCACGCCGGTATCGCCACGCAGACCAAGGTCGACAAGAAGCTCAAGAGCGAGGGCATCAGCCGCCTGGAGATCGGTCGCGATAAGTTTGTCGACGCCTGCTGGGACTGGACCCACGAGTACGGCGGCATCATCGTCGAGCAGATCAAGCGCATGGGCTGCTCCGTCGACTTTGATAACGAGCGCTTTACCATGGACGAGGACTACGCGCAGGCCGTGCGCAAGGTCTTTTGCGACTGGTACCACGACGGTCTGATCTACCGCGGCAAGCGCATCGTCAACTGGTGCCCCAACTGCACCACCGCCATTTCGGACGATGAGGCCGAGTATAAGGACGAGAAGGGTCACCTGTGGCACCTGCGCTACCCGCTGACCGAGCCGGTTAACGGCCAGGACTACATCGTCGTCGCCACCACGCGCCCCGAGACCATGCTCGGCGACACGGGCGTCGCCGTCTCCCCGAAGGACCCCGAGAAGGCTGCCTTTGTGGGTAAGACCGTCAAGCTTCCCATCGTCGACCGCGAGATTCCCATCTTTGAGGATTGGCACGTTGATGCCAACTTCGGTTCCGGCTTTGTCAAGGTCACCCCGGCTCACGACCCCAACGACTATGCCATGGGTCAGGCCCACGACCTGCCGCAGATCAACATCTTCGACGAGCACGCGGTGGTCGTCGAGGGCTATGGCGAGTTCACTGGCATGAACCGCGACGAGTGCCGCGAAGCCGTTATCAAGTGGTTCGAGGAGCACGATCTGCTCGACCACGTCGAAGAGCTCGACCACTCCGTCATGCACTGCTACCGTTGCGACTCCGCCCTGGAGCCGTGGCTGTCCGAGCAGTGGTTTGTGGCCGTCGACAAGCTCAAGGGGCCGGCGCTTGACGCCGTCAACTCCGGCAAGGTCACCTTCCACCCCGCGCGCTGGACGCAGACCTACACCACCTGGATGGAGAACCTCAAGGACTGGTGTATCTCGCGCCAGCTGTGGTGGGGCCACCGCATCCCCGTGTTCTACTGCGAGGACTGCGGCTGGGAGGACGCCCTTACCGAGGACACCGACGTGTGCCCCAAGTGCGGCGGCCATCACGTGCATCAGGACGAGAACGTGCTGGACACCTGGTTCAGCTCTCAGCTGTGGACCTTCGCCACGCAGGGCTGGCCGCAAAAGCCGGAACTACTCGAGGGCCATCACCCCACGACGGCGCTGGTCACCGCGCGCGACATCATCGCGCTGTGGGTCGCCCGCATGGTCATGAGCTCGCTGTATTTCTTGGACGAGGTGCCGTTTAAGGACGTCGTCATCTACCCGACGATCCTGGCCAAGGACGGCAGCCGCATGTCCAAGTCCAAGGGCAACGGCGTAGACCCCATGGACCTCATTGGCATGTACGGCGCCGACGCCATGCGCTACAACCTGCTGACGCTGTGCACCAACAACCAGGACGTCAAGTTCGACGCGAACATCGATAAGAAGACCAAGAAGCTCATCGACAGCCCGCGTACCGACCAGGCCAAGAGCTTTGTGACCAAGATCTGGAACGCCAGCCGCTTCCTGCTCATGAACATGGAGGGCTACACGCCCGGCGAGCCCGTCGTGGAGACGCCGGCCGACGCCTGGATGTTCAGCCGCCTGGCCAAGGCCGTCAAGATGGTCACCGAGGGTATCGAGAACTACACCTTTGGCGACATGGCCCGCGGCGTGCAGCAGTTCTTCTGGAACGAGGTCTGTGACTGGTACGTCGAGGTCACCAAGGCCCGCCTGAAGGGCGAGGGCCGACTGCAGGCTCAGCGCAACCTGATCTTTGTGCTCGACACCTCCATTCGCCTGATGCACCCGCTTATGCCGTTTGTCACCGAGGAGATCTGGGACAACATGCCGGCGAGCGTGCTCGACCTGGACGCCGAGGGCAACGTGAACCGCGCCGAGGCGCTCATGATCGCCAAGTGGCCCGAGCCCGCCGACTACGCCAAGTATGTTGACGAGGACGCCGAGCGCGCATTTGAGCTGTGCCGTACCGTCGTGTCTGCCGCCCGCGCCACGCGTTCGCGTTATCGCTTGAGCCCCAAGGCTGAGCTCGACGTGGTCGTGCGCGCCGGTGCCGAGGACATCGAGAAGCTCGAGAGCCTGCGCTCGACCATCGAGCCGCTGGCCAACACCGCCTCGCTGGTCATGGGTACCGACGTCGAGAAGCCGGCCGCGAGCATTGCCGTGGTCGATAGCGGCGTCGAGGTCTTTGTGGTGCTCGAGGGCAAGGTTGACCTTTCGGCCGAGAAGGCACGCCTGGAGAAGGAGATCGCCGCGGCCCAGAAGGAGCTTGCCGGCTGCGAGAAGACGCTCGCCAACGAGGGCTTTGTGGCCAAGGCCGCGCCTGCGGTGGTCCAGAAGAAGAGGGACCGTGCAGCTGAGCTCAAGGAGATCCTGGCGGCGCTGACTGCTCAGGTTGCTGACTTCTCGTAGGCGGTACTGGGGGCGCGTCCCGACGCTTTGCTCTCCGCTACGGACAGTCCTGCGCAAGACGGACAGCACATTAAGTGCTGTCCTTTGCGTGCGGAACTTGCGGCGAGCAAAGCGTCGGGCCGCTCCTAGTGCGGTTACGTGGTTGTTTGCATCTGGCGTGTTAGGGCCACTTGGTTGTGGCCTTGATCTCGCTGCAAGCGGATAGAGGCTGATATTGTCAACGCGAGGGGCTCATTCTTTTTGGTGGGCCTCTTTTTCTGTTATGGGGGACTTTGGGTTATGGCTAAGCGTTCTGGGTCGTATGTCGTTCCTTTCTCGTTTGAGTTGCTTTCGTTTGATGAGGCTGTTGGGCTGGCTGCTGATACGGGGCGGATTTCTGGGGATGCTGGTCCTCTGCTCGAGACGGTTGTCGATATGCTCGATGAGCTGGGGCGCCCTGACGAGTATTTCGATTGCATCCAGGTTGCCGGTACCAATGGCAAGACTTCGACTACGCGTTTTTCGGCTGCCATCCTTCGTGGCGAGGGGTTAAAGACCGCGCTGTATACGTCGCCGCAGCTTGTGCGCTATCCCGAGCGCATGGAGGTTGACGGGCGCGTTGTGAGCGATGAGGCCTTTGCCCGTGGCGTTTCTGCTGCTGTTGAGGCGGGACATCGCGTGAATGCCCGTCGTGTGGCGGCGGGGGAGCGTGCCTATTCCATCACACCGTTTGACCTGCTGACGGCTGCCGCACTTGTAGTGTTTGCCGAGGCCGCGGTGGATGTTGCCGTGCTTGAGGTTGGCATGGGCGGGCGTTGGGACGCCACGAGTGCGACCGATCCCGTTGCCGTTGCCATTACGGGCATTGGGCTCGATCACACGCGTATTTTAGGCGACACGCTCGAGGCCATTGCGGGGGAGAAGGCTGCGGTCATTAAGCTCGGGCGCCTGGTTGTACTGGGCGAGGGCACGCACGAGGCGAGCGTTCAGCGCGTGATGGATGCGCGTTGTCGCGAGTGCGGCGTCGTTCCGCTCGTGGTGAGCCACGCCACGACTAAGGTGCCGGCGCATGTGGGCGACACGGTTGAGTTTAGCTGCACCACGCCGCGCGCGATCTATACGTCGGGCATGGTGAAGCCGGCATATCAGCCGCAGAATGCCGCGTGCGCGATTATGCTGTGTGAGGGCTATCTGGGCCGCGAGCTCGACCATGACAAGCTCGATGCGTCGCTTATGGGCTGTCCCACGCCGGGTCGATTTGATGTGCTGGGGACCGATCCTCTCAAGCTGATCGACGCCTGCCATAACCCTCAGAGCTGCGAGAACTTTGTGAGCGCGCTGGACGAGATCGATCCGTGCGTGGAGAATCGCCCCACGCTGCTGTGTGCCGCGCTGGCCGATAAGGACGTGGCGGGTATCGTTGACGTTCTGGTTCCGGCGTTCCCCCGCGTGGTCGTAACCCAGACCGATTCCGATCGCGCCTTGCCCGCACAGGAGCTTGCCTCCCTGGTGGACGCCGACAAGCTCGCGGTCGTGTACCCCAGCGTATCCGAGGCCCTCGCGGCTTTCGATGCCGCGGGCGAGCCTTTCGTAGCAGCCGGTACCATCACCCTAGCCGGCGAAGTAGCGGGGCTGCTCCGTTAACCCATCCCCTCATCAGTTGCGGTGAAATACGGACTGTTTTACAAGCCAGAAGCCTCAAACGGTCCGTATATCACCGCAACTCAAAAGCAGTCAATTTGGGACGGGGCTTTTTTGGCTGCCCTGCGCCTCGAGTTGACTTGCTCGCCACGAAATGGGCCTATTTACTACGTTTGACCGGTAACCCTCGACCATACCGAGAATTGCGAAATCAAAACCGCAGGTAAAGGGCTTGCCAGTTTTGCGAAAACACGGGTATGGTCGACCCACGCGGGCTAAATGTAGTAGATAGGCCGTTTTTGTGGCGGCATTCATGTGATGCGGCAAAGGGACAGCCCCTTTGCCGCATTGCCTAGTCTAAGCGGACCGGATCGTGGGGGTAGGCGTTGAGAATCTCGACGCCGTTCTCGGTCACCAGGGCTAGGTCCTCGATGCGGACGCCGGTGTGACCGGGGAGGTATATACCCGGTTCGATAGAGAACGTCATGCCCGGCTCTACGACCTGCTCGTTGGCGAGCGAGACATCGCCCGGCTCGTGGTCTTGCAGACCGATTGAGTGACCCAGGCGGTGCGTAAAGTACTGCCCATAGCCCGCATCCTCAATCACGTCGCGTGCGGCGCGGTCCAAGTCGCACATACGAACGCCCGGCGTGATGAGCGCCTCGGCGGCCTCGTTGGCGCGGCGCACGATGTCGTAGACGTGTGCGGTCTCCTCGTCCGGCTGGCCCCAAAAGAACGTGCGTGTCATGTCCGAGCAGTAGTTGCGACGGCGTCCGCCAATGTCGAACAGCACCACGTCGCCATGCTTGAGCACGGTATCGTCGGGTTCGTGATGCGGGTCGCCGGCGTTGGCGCCAAAGCTCACGATGGGCGGAAAGCTAAAGCCCTCGCAGCCGTGCTTGCGGTACAGGCCGAGCATCTGGTCGGCGATTTCGCGCTCCGTCACGCCCTCGTGGACGAGTTTGATGGCATCGGCCATCACGGCGTCGTTGGCGGCCGAGGACACGCGCATAAGCTCCTGCTCGGCGGCATCCTTGTAGGTGCGCGCGGCGGTGACGGCAAAGTCACCCAGGAAAAACTCGCTTGCGGCGTGGTGCTCTATGAGCGGCATCAAAAAGCCGGAACGCATGACAGTGTCGACGCCAAGCGGCTTGGCTGGGTCGATCTCACTCGCGATGGCGTCGGTCACGACGTCGGTGTCGGTGTGGTAGGCCACGCGGGCATTGTCGTACTCGGGCAGCTGATGCAGGGCGTTGACTAAGATCACGGGCTCGTCATCGCGCGCGAGCAGCACGCCGCAAAAACGCTCGAACATATCGGCATAAAAGCCGGTCAGATAGTAGATCGACCACGGGTCATTCACAAGCAGCTGCGCGCCGGGGTGCTGAGCCTCGAGCGCATCGAGCACGCGCGCCACACGCTGGTCATCGACATGTGCCATGAAACATCCTTTCGCTAGGCTGCCACCATGGTATCCCAAGCCCGGCAGATAGGGACGTTCCTTTTATGCCGGCACCTTGGGACACTCCTTAGCATGACCAGCCTGGCAAGCGTGCAGGCAAAAGTAGCTAAAAGAGCCCCGTCCCTAATTAGCTACTTGGGCTCGGTCGATGTTCATGCTGGCGATAAGGTTAATGTTGGTGTCTAGGAGGTTCTCTAGCACGACGTCGCCCATGCGGATGGGGGCCTCGACGACCACGCCGCGGATGAAGTTCATGGCTTGGGCGTGGAGTGCCAGCGGGATGGCATCGGCGGTGCGCACGGGCAGCAGGGCCTCATCGCCGCCGGATACGGCCACGGTCGTCGTGAGCACGCGCATGGGGCAGGTGAGCTCCTGATGCGCGAACTTATCGCCACGCGGACAGCTGTTGCCGGTTACGGAGCGCACCTCTACCACGGCGCCGTCTGCGCTGCGCTCCACCTCTACGGTCAGGAGGCACTCGGATGGGCAGGTGGTGCAGTTGAACTGCAGCGTTTCAATCGCGTTTGTGCTCATGACTCTACGCCTCCTCAACGGGGTCGACGGACAGGACAATCTCGCTAACACCCAAGTCGAGCGCATGCTGAATCACCTTTGCCGGCAGCGGGAAGCTTTCCATGACGCTCGGTTTAAACGGGCGGACCTTGCCTGCAAACATCTCCTCGTCGCCTGCCAGAATGCGCACGCGGGCGGCGTCGACCGGCCGGCGCACGCGGAAGCTGAGCTTGGTGAGCGCCACGGCCGTAATGCGTCCCGGCAGCGCGTATCCCGCAATGCCGGCAGGGGAGACGGTGAGCTCGCAGTCCGGAACGGCGCCCGCGCCGGTCCCCAGCGCGTACGCCGCCGCAGCCGCACCGGCGCGCTCGGACTCGGCCGTCACGTTGTCGGCCAGGTCGTGCACGTGCAGCACGTTGCCGCAGGCAAAGATGCCGGGCACGCCCGTCTGCAGGCTCTGGTCCACCACGGCGCCGCGCGTGCGTGGGTCAAGCTCTACGCCCGCGGCAACCGAAAGCTCGTTCTCGGGAATCAAGCCCACCGAAAGCAGCAGCGTGTCACACGGAACAATGCGCTCGGTCCCCGGAATGGGCGCCAGGTGCTCGTCGACCTGGCTTACCTCGACGGCCTCCACGCGATCGTGTCCGATCACGCGCGTGACGGTGGTGGACAGGTGCAGCGGAATGCCAAAGTCGTCCAGACAGTTCTTGACGTTGCGGCGCAGGCCGTTGGCGTACGGCATGAGCTCGTACACGCCCTCGACCGAAATCCCCTCGAGTGTGCAACGGCGCGCCATGATAAGCCCGATGTCGCCCGAGCCCAAAATGACGGTGCGCGAGCCGGGCTTGAGGTTTTCGATATTGATGTATCGCTGCGCCAGGCCCGCCGTAAACACGCCGGCGGGACGGCTGCCGGGGATCTTGATCTCGCTGCGCGTGCGCTCGCGGCATCCCATAGCAAGGACGACCGCGCGTCCGGTGAGCTGCAGCATGCCGGCGGTGCTCATGAGCGTGACGGTATGGACCGCGGTGTGTTCCGCAGGCTCGCCTGAATCAATCCCAAGCACCATGCTGTTCAGGAACAGCGCAATGTCGGTTGCGTGCACCTGGTCGATAAAGCGCTGCGCGTACTCGGGACCGGTAAGCTCCTGTTTAAAGTGCGACAGGCCAAAGCCGGGGTGGATGCACTGGCGCAGGATGCCGCCCAGATGCTGCTCGCGCTCCACGATGGCCACGCGTGCGCCGGCCTTGTGTGCGGCAAGCGCGGCCGCCATGCCGGCGGGTCCGCCTCCGATAACGACCACGTCGAAGACTTGCGTTTGTACGTCTTCCACGACGCCGCAATCAATCGCGCTCGATCCGAATTCCGCCATCCTAGCGTACCCCCTTCAGCGGTCCCTGGACCAGCCAAGATCCGGCATCCTCCAACAACACCTCGCTGGGGTCGCAGCCCAGTTCGCGCGCCAGGATCGCTACCACGCGGCTCTGGCAAAAGCCGCTCTGGCACCGACCCATGCCGGCGCGGCAGCGGCGCTTGACGCCCTCGACCGAAACCGCGCCCGGGTGGCGTCGGATCGCGGCAACAATCTCGGCCTCGGGCACCGTTTCGCAGCGGCAGACGATTTGCCCCCAAGCGGGGTCGGATTCAATGAGCTCTTCCTTGCGCGCAAGCGGCACGCGGTCAAAGTCGTCCGGCGCGCGGCGAATCGGGTCCCAATCGGCCCTTTCGCGCAAAGCAACGCCCGCCTCGCGCATCACGCGTTCCATGCGCTCGGCAATGGCCGGCGCGCTCGCCACGCCCGGCGACTGAATACCTGCCGCCTGGAACAGCCCCGGCACCACGGCCGACTGCCCAATAAAGAAGTCGTTCGTTCCCTTAATGACCGGTCGACCGCCGGCAAACGCGCGCACCACACGACGCGTGTCCAGATCGGGCACCAGCTTGTGCGCACCGGTCAGGAGCGCGTTGACATCGGTCGCGTAGGTCTGCGTGTCGCCTGGCTCGCGCACAGCGGCCGTCGCGGTGATCACGGTGTTGCCGTGCACGGTACCCGTCACGATAACGCCCTTCGACACCGGCGTCGGCACGGGGTAAAGCGGCATGAGCGTGCGCGGCTCCTTGTCCAGCACCACGATGTTGCCCTGGCGCCAGACCATCTGGAACTCCTCGGCCCCCGCCATATGCGAGATATCCGCGGCACCGTTGCCCGCGGCGTTGATCAGGTAGCGGCAGCGCACGTTGCCAGCGGGGGTCGCCAACGTAAAGCGCGCGTCTCCGCCCGTCCCCGCGACTTCAATCGCCTCCACGGGTGCGGAGCGCATAAGCGTCACCCCGTTGGCCACGGCGTTCTCCAGCGCGGCGATGGCAACCTCAAACGGGTCGACAAACCCAGTCGATGGGCACCACAAAGCGCACATTGCATCGGCACTGGCGCGCGGCTCTAATTCGTGGATGCGGTCGGGTCCGACGATCGACAGCTCGGGCACGCCATTCGCCAGGCCATTCTGGCGCAGCTGCTCCAGATGCGCGAGGTCCTCGTCGTTAAAGCCCAACACCATCGACCCGGTGCGGTGGAACAAAAAGCCTAGCTCCTGGGCCCACGTGCCATATAACTCGCAGCCGCGGGCGTTGACCTGCGCCTTAACCGTGCCAGGTGTCGGATCGTAGCCGGCATGCACCAGGCCGCCGTTGGCCTTCGACGCGCCCAGCGCGATGTCGTTGGCCGCCTCGACCACGCAAATGGACAGGTCATAGCGCGCGAGCTGCCGCGCGATGGCGCATCCGGTAATGCCCGCGCCCACAATCGCGATATCAAACGTTTCCGTCACAGTGCCTCCCAGACAAGTTGACAGGCTGTCAATAGGACTATCTTACGGTCTGCACACCCCCGGTGCGGCGGCAATGCGGCGAACAGCCCCGCAACACCCGCCAACGGCAGGCAAGGGGAGACCCGGCACGGATGTTGACCTCGTCTGTCGACAGCTGCGGCAACCGTTCGTCTCGACCTGTAACAGTTAGCTGACGATCTGGGTTCTAGATGTTACAGATCAAGACAAACCTTCCGGCGGATTTTGAATGTCTTGATCTGTAACAGTAAGAGGGGTTTTGGTGCCCAAGATGTTACAGATCGAGATTGAAGTCGGGGAGGGACCCCTGTGTCTCGATCTGTAACACCTAGACCCGGATTCCGCTCCTAACTGTTACAGATTGAGATGTTTGTGTCCGCGTCAGCCCCGCCCCTAGCCGTGGTCCCATATAAACAAACCCCGTGGTAAACTTGACCAGACTGTTAATATTCCGAAAGGTACCCGTAATGTCCAAGTACATCTCCGAGCTCATGTCGCCGCAGCTCATGGGCGTCGTCTATGCCTTCGTTGGCTTTATCATCGCCCTGTATGTTCTGTCGGTCGTCTATGTGTTCATCGACGCTCGCCGCCGCGGCACCAGCGCCTACGTGGCATGGGGCATCATCGCCCTCATCCCGTTTGTAGGCCTCATCGCCTACCTGGTCTTGCGCCCGCACTCCTACGCGTCCGACCGCGAGGAGCAGGAGCTGGACATGGCCCTGCGCGAGCGCCAGCTTGCCCAGTACGGCACCTGCCCGCAGTGCGGCGCGCCCATCGAGAAGGACTTCGTCGTCTGCCCGGTGTGCGATACCCAGGTTCGCAACGTGTGTCCCAGCTGCCATCGCCCGCTCGATGCGCATTGGAAGGTCTGCCCCTACTGCCGAACTCGCATCCAGTAACGCATCCATCGCCGGGCCGGCCGCAAGCCACGGGCACGCCGCAAGCCACGCGCGCCCCACACCCCGCGCCCACACGATGAAGCATGCGTAGAAAATCGCCCGCCGTGCCATTAAGGTGCGGCGGGCGCTTGTATACCAAGGCAACCTGCCTATAATGATGCAAGTCAAAAACGCCGAGCGCATCGCACGCATTTGCGCTAGGCATCCGAGAGGAGAAAACATACCCATGAAGGCACTCTACAATGACGGTTCGGTGGCCGAGCTCCCGCAGGACGAGGTCACGCACGTCATCCGCCACTCTGCCGCGCACATCATGGCGCAGGCCATCAAGCGCCTCTATCCCGAGGCCGACTTTGCCTACGGCCCCGCGACCGACAACGGCTTCTACTACGACGTCGACCTGCCCGAGGGCGTCAAGATCAGCGAGGACGACTTCCCCGCGATCGAGGCCGAGATGAAAAAGATCGTCAAGGAGAACCTCAAGTTCTCCGTGTACGAGAAGCCCCGTGCCGAGGCCATCGCCCTTATGGAGGAGCGTGGCGAGAAGTACAAGGTCGAGCACATCGGCGACCTGGACGACGACGCCCGCATCACCTTCTACCAGCAGGGCGACTACATCGACATGTGCGTCGGCCCCCACATCTGCTATACCAAGGCGTTGAAGGCTTTTAAGCTCACCGGCGTCTCGGGCGCCTACTGGAAGGGCGACAAGGACAACAAGATGCTCACCCGCATCAACGGCGTCGCCTTTGCCACCAAGGAAGAGCTCGACGAGCACATGCACATGCTGGAGGAGGCCAAGAAGCGCGACCACCGCAAGATTGGCCGCGAGATGGACCTCTTTATGATGCGCGACGAGGCCCCCGGCTTCCCGTTCTTCCTGCCCAACGGCATGATCCTTAAGAACACGCTGCTGGACTACTGGCGCGAGATCCACCACAAGGCCGGCTACGTGGAGATTTCCACGCCGCTCATCATGAACAAGCAGCTGTGGAAGACCTCGGGCCACTGGGACCACTACAAGGACAACATGTACTCCACCGTCATCGACGACGAAGAGTACTGCATTAAGCCCATGAACTGCCCGGGTGGCGTGCTGGTGTACGCCTCCAAGCCGCACTCCTACCGCGAGCTGCCCATCCGCGCCGGCGAGATTGGCCTGGTGCACCGCCACGAGCTGCGCGGCGCCCTGCACGGCCTGTTCCGCGTGCGCTGCTTTAACCAGGACGACGCCCACCTGTTTGTGCGTCCCGACCAGCTGACCGACGAGATCGTGGGCGTGGTCAACCTCATCGACTCCGTGTACCAGAAGTTTGGCTTTAAGTACCACGTTGAGCTTTCCACCCGCCCCGAGGACTCCATGGGTTCTGACGAGGATTGGGCGCGCGCCGAGGAGGGCCTGCGCACCGCTCTGGAGAAGCTGGGCATGGACTACGAGGTCAACGAGGGCGACGGCGCCTTCTACGGCCCCAAGATCGACTTCCACCTGGAGGACTCGCTCGGCCGTACCTGGCAGTGCGGCACCGTCCAGCTCGACTTCCAGATGCCGCTCAACTTTGATCTGGAGTACGTGGACGCCGACGGCACCAAGAAGCGCCCCATCATGCTGCACCGCGTGTGCTTTGGCTCTATCGAGCGCTTCATCGGTATTCTGATTGAGCACTTTGCGGGTAAGTTTCCCACCTGGTTGGCCCCC
Source organism: uncultured Collinsella sp. (assembly GCA_938023905.1). Classification (GTDB taxonomy): domain Bacteria; phylum Actinomycetota; class Coriobacteriia; order Coriobacteriales; family Coriobacteriaceae; genus Collinsella. The sequence continues at coordinate 21,774 of CALJCO010000006.1, forward strand.
GTGCAGGTCAAGGCGCTTCCCGTCTCCGAGAAGAGCCGCGACTACGCCCACGAGGTGTGCGCCAAGCTGGAGGAGGCCGGCATTCGCGTGGTCTGCGACGACCGCGACGAGAAGATCGGCTACAAGATCCGCGAGGCCCGCAGCATCGACCGCGTGCCCTACATGCTCATCCTGGGCGAGAAGGAGGTCGAGGCCGGCAACATTTCCGTCCGCGATCGCTCCAACGAGACCGTTCAGATGAGCGTCGACGAGTTTGTTTCCAAGGTGACCGAGGAGATCAAGACCCGCGCCTAAGGCAAGCAACACAACAATTAACAAAGGCGACCGTCCACATAGGCGGTCGCCTTTTTTCATGCCGAAATAAGAAAAGCCGCTGGTTGAGCGGCTTTTTTGTTGCACAAAAAGGTACAGGTTTTTGCATCTTTCGACAGACGACATTATACGAGCAATTAATCAGCGTTTGCCCAGATTACACAAAATGTACTGCTAGTAGGTACATCTCCTTGATTATCAACTTTATCCGAACACCTCCCACATTCATCCGTACATGTGCGGA
>CALJCO010000007.1 GCA_938023905.1 uncultured Collinsella sp.
GGCCGCGGCGGCCCGCGCTGCATGAGCATGCCCTTCTGGCGCGAGGACCTCTAAGGTCTTCAAGGGCCCGTACAGGTCATAATACATACATCTAGCTGCCATTAGATGTCTCTCATTGGGGCGGTGCGGGTTTTCGCACCGCCCCAATCTTGTATGAGGAACGTTAACATGATTGGATGACTGCTTTTGTAAGGAGCTTGGCCATGGACATCAAGACGATTGGCGTTGAGGAATGGCTCAACGTTTGGGAGAAGAGCGCCACGTGGGACATCGCCCAGTCGACGATCTCGTCGCTCACCATGGGCGAGCTACGTGAGCTCGACGAGCAGGACGGTGCCACGTTCTACGAGCGCCTGGACCGCGAGAAGATGAACTACGGCTGGATCGAGGGTTCGCCGGAGTTTAAGGCCGAAGTCGCCAAGCTGTATCGTCGCGAGGTCAATCCCGATCACATTTTGCAGACCAATGGCTGTACGGGTGCTAACCTCAATGCCATCATGGCTGTTGTCGAGCCCGGCGATCACGTGATTGCCGAGTGGCCTACCTATGCGCCGCTCTATGAGATTCCGCGTACGCTCGGTGCCGAGGTCGAGTATTGGGAGCTTCGCGAGGAACTCGGCTGGAAGCCCGATATCGAGGAACTCAAGCGCTTGGTGCGTCCCAATACCAAGCTCATCTGCATCAACAACGCATCGAACCCCATCGGTACGGTGCTCGATGCCGATATGCTCGGCCAGATTGCCGAGATTGCCCGTTCGGTGGGCGCCTACGTGCTGTGCGACGAGGTGTATCTGCCGCTCGAAAACACTGAGTCCTTTATGTCGATGGTCGACATGTACGAGAGGGCCATTGTCACCAACTCGTTGTCGAAGACCTATTCGACGCCTGCGGCCCGCGTGGGCTGGGTCGTGGCCGACGAAGAGGTGTCCAACCGCATCCGCACCTACCGCGATTACACCATGATCTGCGGCGGCGTGTTCAACGATGCCCTTGCGACCTATGTGCTTGAGCACAGGGACAAGATTCTCGAGCGTAACCGCAAGATCGTGTTTGGTAACCGCGATATCGCGCAGGCTTGGATCGATACGCAGCATCGTGTCTCCTGGACGGCCCCGCAGGGCGTGTCCAGCTCGTTTATCCAGCTGGATATTCCCGAGGACGACGAGGAGTTCTGCAAACGCCTGTTGGCCGAGAGGGGAGTGCTGCTGGTTCCCGGTAGCCGTTTTGAGCTTCCCTGTGGAGCGCGCCTGGGCTACTGCGCGAGCGAAGATGTTCTTCGCGAGGGCCTGAGGCTTCTGGGCGAGGCGCTGGCCGAGTTCGATCGCTAGGATTCCGATGATCTTCGAGGGCCTTATCCAAATTGGCCGAAGATAATCGAAAACGGATCCGTTTCCCTAGGGGAAGCGGGTCCGTTTTTCCATACCGAGAAGTCAAGTTGTTACAAATGGGGCCGTAATGCGAGCCGGTATCCGCTGGGCCTTATACTGAGCTTCCGGTGAACGGTATCAAGCGTCTGGTAAACGGTAATTTGTTTACCAGAAATGAATAGGACAAACTTTTTTCTGAATAAAAATGAAAATGGTTGAGACGAGGTATGAATCACTAATTCTATTCATAGCTTTGTTGGAAATATGCAATTTGAGGGTGGTTTAATAAAGTTTAGTTCCAATTGATTTCTGGATTGAAAACGCGTTTAAGCACGTAAATACACTTTATTAAATCAAAGTGTGCCATGCGTGAAGTATATGTGTATGCCGTTCACCCCTCATATAAAACCGTTCGGGGGCGAGGTGGAAGTATGGACTGATTTTGGATATAAATATGTCGTCAGCAATAACGCCTCACACGGAGGGGCGCTAACGAATCGGCCCTGACAAGGGCCCGAAAGAAAGGTAGGAGGCCATGACGAAAGGTCTGCACGTGCCTTCCGAGA
>CALJCO010000008.1 GCA_938023905.1 uncultured Collinsella sp.
GAGCTCGCGGACGTGGCGGACAAGGTGTACACGAGGGATTTGTTTAAGAGGGATTAGTTCATGACAGGGTGTCGTAAGGACATAAAAGTGTGCTTTGCTGCGTCATCTGGTGGGCATCTGGAGCAGTTACTTGCGCTTAAGCCTTTGATGGAGCGCTACGACAGTTTCATCCTCACCGAGAAGACTGCCTACGATGCCAAGCTACCTGTGCGGGCTCGCTATGTGCGCCAGGTGAATCGACACGAGGCAAGCTTTCTTCCTCGAATGGCGTTCAATGCCGTGACGTCTCTTCGTTATTGGTTCACTGAACACCCCGACGTGATTGTGTGTACGGGGGTACTGGCTACCATACCGTTTTGCCTGATCGGGCATGCAATGGGCGCCAAGCTTGTGTATGTCGAGTCTTTCGCGAAAACTGACTCACCAACCATGACGGGAAAGCTGCTGAGCAAACGCGCCGATCGTTTTTACGTGCAGTGGGAGTCGATGCTATCCGTGTACCCCAATGCCCGCTTTGTCGGCGGCGCGTACTAGGGAGGTGGTCGCATGGTATTCGTTACCGTAGGCTCCCAGAAGTTCCAATTCGACAGATTGGTCAGGGCGGTAGATGCTCTCGTTGCGAGCGGTGTTGCTGAGGATGGAGCTTTTGCTCAGACGGGTGTTTGCACTTACATTCCTGAGTATTTGGAACACGAGGCATTTCTCGATCGTGATTCCTTCCGCGTTCATATGGATGCTTGCGATGTCGTGGTAACCCATGGAGGTACCGGCGCCATCATCGGCGCCGTTAAGGACAACAAGAAAGTCATCGCTGTTCCGCGTCTAGCAAAATACGGCGAACATGTGGATGATCACCAGATTGAGATTGTTCGACAGTTCGGGGACATGGGGCTGATTGAGCCGTGTATGGACCCTACCGACCTGCCCGCCGCTTATGCGCGGGTACTTTCTAAGGATTATCTGCCCTACAAGAGCAACGCGGCGCGGTTCTGCGCCGACCTTTCCGATTACATCGATGGCGTTGGAGGCGTACGATGAAACTTAAGAAAAGATTCGCGCTTTCTCTGAGGAACAACTTGCGCTTTATCCCCGACGAGGATTTTATTCGCATGTGCTTCAGAGCAAAGCTGCACTATAAGCTCGATCTTGATCATCCCAGGACCTTCAATGAGAAGCTCCAGTGGTGCAAACTGCATTATCACAATCCAGTCTTGACCACACTTGTTGACAAGTTTGAAGTGCGATCCTTTGTAAGGGAGCGTATCGGCGATGAGTACCTTGTTCCGCTTTATGGCGTCTACGATTCGGTGGAAGAAATCGACATTGATGAGTTGCCGGAAAAGTTCGTGCTGAAGTGCACTCACGACTCGCAGAGCACAATCGTGTGTACGGACAAATCAATATTCGATTTTGAGGTCGCTAAGAAACGCCTGCGTACTGCACTTCAACGGAACTGGTACTGGCAGGGTCGGGAGTGGGCCTACAAGGATATAGCTCCTCGTGTGGTTGCCGAGGCGTACCTCGACGAACCGGGTAGGCAGACCCCGACTGACTATAAGTTCTACTGCTTCGATGGTAAGGCGGCGCTCGTGCAGACCGATGCCGATCGCTTTACCGCGCACGATATGCAGTATTTCACTCCATGCTGGGAGCAACGTGGAGACATCAATCACGAAGTATCCAATCGTAAACCCACCGAAAAGCCCGAGAACTACGATTTGATGCTCAGACTTGCTGAGACGTTGGCGTCGGATCTTCCGCATGTACGAGTCGATCTTTACAACATCGCGGGTAATCCTTTCTTCGGCGAGATGACTTTTTACACCGGGGGCGGTTTCGACCCCTTCTACGCTGATGAGAAGCAGCCGGACAGGCTCGATTGCGAGCTCGGAGAGCTATTCGTTTTGCCTAAGCAGAATTCGTAACTGCGAATGTAGCGGCGTAGGTAGTGTTATCTAGCGAGTGTGGATAATCCCGAGAAGAACATGGTCCAGACTCCGCCCAATCTAATTCACTCAGTAAGCCCTGACTTACATTAAAGATTGCATTTGGAATGAAAGATAGAAATCCCATGGGCTTGGAACATTCAAGAACATGTTGCGAAAAGCGAATGATTGCCCTGGATTATGCTGCAGAAGCCTGGTTGAAGCTGCTCTACGGTGAGGTAGCCAAGTGAACGTCTGCATGATTACATACAATCTCGTCAATAATGGCATTGGCAAGGTAGTGCTCACATATTCGTTCGAACTTATCCGGCATGGGCACACGGTGACCTTGCTCGTCGGTGGTCCATGCGAACAAGAGAAAGTTGATGAGGCCGTAGCTCACGGCATCGCGGTCACGCAACTTCCCGATAAGAGGTCCGACACCCTTGGCTATTTCGAGGCGCTGAGCAAAGCCCTCGACGAGGGACAATTCGACATCTGCCATGTCCACGGCAACAGTGGTATGGTCTTCCCTGAGTTGGTTATAGCGAAGTGCTCCCGTGTTGTAGTGGTGGCCTGCCACTGTCACAGCACGGGATGCGAACATCCCGTGCTGCACAGGGTGCTGAGGCCTTTCGTGCCTCGACTTTGCGACTGCATGTTCGCGTGCAGTGACGAGGCGGGCAAATGGCTTTTTGGAAATGCGGGCTTTTCCGTCATCCCTAATTCCTTCGACCTTGACAAGTTCAGGTTCGATTCGCAAGCTCGCCTCGAGCTGCGCGGAGCCTACGGTATCGACGAGGACGTCTATATTCTTGGCAACGTGGCGAGGTTGAACCCTGAGAAAAATCATGCGTTCCTAATCAAGGTTTTCGAGGCATTTCATGCTGAGAACCCTGAATCGATTTTGATGATTGCTGGCGGGGGACCTGGAGAGAAGGATGTTAGGGCCTTGGTTGAGGCATCGCCTGCCAATGATTCGATTATGCTGCTTGGCAACGTTAAAGACCCAGCCAAGCTCTATTCGGCGATGGATTGCTTTGTGTTTCCCTCGATTCACGAGGGACTTGGTATCGTCCTCGTGGAGGCACAACTCGCCGGCCTTGATTGCTTCGTATCGTCCAATGTGCCGCAGGACGCTTGCGTGAGTGACAGGTTCCACGCGATTTCCCTTACAGAAACCGCTGAAAGATGGGCGGGCGAGATAGCTGCGATGGCCTTTTGGCCACATGATAGGAGCAAAGACTCCTTCCGTGCGGGGAGCCTTGAGCCTTTCGACATCTCCTCGAGCTACCGCCTTCTTGAAGGCGCATACGAGGCCGCATTGAATCGTAAAGGAGGACGGGAATGAACATCAACGTCGACTTTGCCGAAGCCGCCGGTGGAAAGGGCTTCCCTCGTTCGCTCGGGACGTTTCTTTTGAACCCCTGCTTCCACGCTGTGGCTCTTTTCCGCCTGTCCGCCCTGCTCTACCGTTGCCATCTTGAGCCACTGGCAAAGATTGTTTGGTGTTTGAACAGGATGCTTTACCACGTCGATTTGGATTACAAGGCGAAGTTGGCACCGGGGTTTCGCCTCGTCCACGGGCTCGGCGTTGTTATAGGCGCTGGGGTCGTCAGCGAGGGGCCGCTCACAGTGTATCAGGGTGTGACCATCGGCGGCTCTCACGGACGTCATCGCGAAGATGGTCAGGGGGGGGGTCTTCTGGCAGCCCCATTTCGGGAGCAACGTTATCGTGTACACGAACTCCTGCATTTTCGGACCGATATACGTTGGGGACGGCGCGATTGTGAAGGCGGCTCGAATAGTTACGAAGGACGTTGGGCCTGGGGACAAGATATAAACGGAGGTTGCTTGTGCCGCTTGTAAGCATAATTATTCCAGTCTATAAGGTCGAAAAAGAACTTGGCCGCTGCGTTGACAGTGTCCTTTGCCAGACGTTGGGCGATATCGAGGTGATTCTCGTCGATGACGGGAGTCCGGATGACTGCCCTCGAATCTGCGATGATTACGCCCTTGCGGATTCGAGGGTAAAAGTTGTCCACAAGCAGAACGGAGGGCTTTCGGATGCGCGCAACTTCGGTCTGGCCGAGGCGACTGGGGATTACATCATGTTCGTTGATTCAGACGATTCTATCGAGTTCAATGCTTGCGAGAGGCTGCTGCGTTTGGCAACCGATTCCCACGCTGACATCGTACTTGGGGATTGGAGGGTAACCCCGGGTCCGGACAGGCCCGATCACTACGCGTCGCTTGAGGAGGGAAAGGCGTATCCCACTAAGGATTTCATTCTCACAGCTCTAAAAGCGGGAGAATGGTACCCGTGCGCATGCTTCATGTTTTGCAAGCTCTCGTTGTTTAATGAAAACGGGCTCAGATTTGCCGTGGGGCTGCTGCATGAAGACATGGAGATGCAGCCTAGAGTCTTTCTTGCGGCGGATACCGTCGTCTGCCTGAAATACAAGTTCTACAACTACATTCAACGGCCGGGCTCCATCATGAAATCGCAGAATTCTTCCGAACGTGCGGTTTCCATGTGCGAGATCCTAGGGCGCTGGAAGACTCAATTTGACGCAATCAATGATTTGGAGCTTCGCCACGCTTTATATGGCTATCTTGCGAAGTGCTATCTACACACTTTCCGCGAGCTTGGACTTCGGGGCGGCCTTGAGGTGCCGGGCGTAGACAAGAAGTTTTTGTTCGAATACGGCACGAACACAAAAGAGAAGGCCAAGGCGCTGTTGTTCGCTGCTTCGCCGCGCTTCTACAGCTACCTTTAGGTGGGCCGGCATATGCATCATCAATTGTTGTGGACGCGAGATTCTATCTTGTCGAAACGGATACGCTTCGATTGGCTCACGGCGTCGCTCGTTGCTATCTACTTTGCGGTCTTCAAGTTGGTCTGCATCCCGAAGGTGCTGCAGCAAGGCCTTAAAGTCAGCTGCGTGTTCTTCGTCCTTCTCTTTCTCATCACCAACCTCAAAGGAAGAGAGTACAAACACCCGTCGGCCCTGTTTTGCATCATGGTCGTGATCTCGAGCATCGCGGGCTATCTGGCTGGGTACGTAGACTCCTCCAACTGCACCGACGCGCTTCTCTACGCCATCTGTCTCTACGCCCTCGCCCTTCTAATTACGACATGCAGTAGACGTGGCAGGCTCGAGACTTTCATGAGCGTCTTCTTCTGGATGACCGTCATCTACTGCGTTCTATCTATTGTATTCATTGCAAGAGTGGGTACAGCCGATGGCCCCCTGCTCTACTATTTTGCAGGCAACAAGTTCTCGACGAGCTATTACTTCATCATGTTGGCATGTCTGGCGTACGCCAAGCTTCGTCGCGAAGGCAGAAGCAAAGATATAGTCGTCCTGGTCACCGCGGGCCTTGGTTTGCTTGCCCTCGTCGTGGCTCATACGGTCTACTGCTCGACGGCCGTAGCAATGTCTGCCCTCTTGATTGCTTTAGTGATCCTCCCACGGAAAGCCCAGCGTATTCTAGAAAAGCCTGCAGTCGTCATAGCGGCAATGGTCTTGACGGGCGTTATCCTTGCCTTCTTATTACAGCTCCTCCAGGTGCCGTTTGTGAAGCATATTGTCGTAGACGTCCTCGGTGAGAACTTGACGTTGACGGGCAGGGATTTGATTTACAGTGGGCTTCGGGCCGTCATCAGCGAATCTCCTATCTTCGGGTACGGCTATGGAAACGCAGCCGTGGCCATGTACGTCGGGTATGGAAACGCTCAGAACTCTATCATGGAGACGCTCGTCAACTATGGTGTCGTGGGTCTATTCGCCGTCTTCTATATGGCCTGGACTAGCGTAAAAGGAGATAAGCCTTCTTGGAGCTGGGGCATGTACATCATGCTTTACGCGATGATCGCAGGATCAATCGTCGAAATTACGTACAACTACTACTTTTTCATTGCGCTCATGGCTATTTTCGTGGCTAGCGAGGATATCCAGAGTGGAGGAATCGAAAAAGACGAGAAGCAGAGTGTCTGTTGTGTCAATGGGGCGCTCACAAGGAGGTAAACATGCGCGTTGGCATTATGTCAATGCAGAGAGTCGTGAACCACGGCTCCTTCATGCAAGCATACGGATTAAAGTCAATGATCGAGTCGCTGGGACACGAGGTCCTTTTCGTTGACTACAAACCTTCCTCGTGCGTGCCGGGGCTCAGAGACGCACGAGGAAGGCTCAAGGACTTTCTTGGAAGGATTAAGGCCGATGTCAGGTTTACTGGCGCGGGAAGGCGTGCCCTCATTGCCGCAGGAATTTTTAAGCGAACTCCGATGGACGTCGAATATGAGCGATGCCTCGGTCTTCTCGGCGTCGACCCGTGCAAGCGCAACATCGGGGAGAATGTCGACGTTCTTGTCATCGGAAGCGATGAGGTCTTCAACTGTACACAGGCGGGACCAAATATCGGTTTCTGCCGCCAGCTTCTTGGCTGGGGGAACAACTGCGAATCCGTAATCAGCTATGCCGGGTCTTTCGGGCACACGACTTTGTCCGACCTTGAAAAGTACCACGTGGCCGACGACGTGAGGAATTGCTTCCGATGCTTCGACGCCATTTCCGTTAGGGACGCAAACTCCCGTGCCATCCTCGAGGCCCTTGGAATCGATGGCGTTAGCACGCATCTCGACCCAGTTCTTGTCTCCGGTGTCGAAAATGTTGAATGGAAGCCCGTAGCGACACCAGAACGTTATGCCCTAGTTTACGGATACGGCAACCGTTTCACCCAGGACGAGGCCGAGGCCATCAGGGCCATCGCCGAGAAAAGGGGCGTCAAGCTCCTTGCGGTCTACGGACATCAAGATTTCTGCGATGAGAACGTCGATTGCGGCCCTGATGAAATTCTGAATTACTTCAAAGGAGCCGATTTCGTGGCGACTGACACCTTCCACGGAACGATATTCTCTGCCATAACGCACGTCCCTTTCGCGGTGATAAAGCGCGGACAGAATGCAAACAAGCTTGTTGACCTTCTCGACAGGCTGTCGCTCAAGGAGAGACTCGCGACGACACCAGAAGACCTCTCGTTTATTATCGACAAGCCCCTGGAGTTTGAAGTTGTCGATGCCGTCAGAGCGGACGCTCGCGAAAGCTCCCTGTCTTATTTAAGGTGCAACATTTCCGTTGGCAGGGGGGTGCGTTAGGCGTTCTGCCAAAGCCGATGGGAGACAAAAAGAAATTCGCCCTTAACTTCGCCGCGCAAATCGCGGTACTCGGCACTCAGTTCATCATTAGCTTCGTTCTCACGCCGATCGTGCTCCAGAAGCTCGGCGACGAGGCATATGGGTTCGTAGGGTTGGTCAACAACTTCGTCAGCTATGTCGCAATCATCACTGCAGCACTTAATGCCATGGCAAGCCGGTTCATCACGGTCTCCTACCATGAGGGGGATACCGAAAAGACCGAAGAGTATTTCTCTTCGGTCTTTTTCTCGAACTGTATTATGGCATTTGCAATTTTCGTGGGATCGGTGTTCCTCGCCGCTAACATAGAGACCCTTGTCAGTGTGACGCCGGAATTGGTCAGCGACTTGAGAATCACCGTTCTGCTCGCGTTCATGAATGCTGGGATAGGGCTGCTTACGGTCGTATTTGGTGTTGCGGCGTTCATAAAAAACGAGTTATTCCTAAATTCCATCGGCCAGCTTCTCGGTTCGGTCCTTCGTGTCATCTTCCTGTTCGTCCTGTTCTGGGTAGCCTTCCCTCATATGTGGTACTTCAGCGTCGCGGGCCTCGTGGCGACAGTCGTGACCGGCGCGGCGCAAGTTGCTGTGACACGCAGGCTCCTTCCCGAACTCAAGCTGTCGCTTTCGCGGTTCAGTCCCAGCAAAGTCTGGGAGCTTCTCAAAATCGGTGTGTGGAACAGCCTCCAGAACGTCAACAACCTCATCCAGACCGGCCTCGACCTCCTGGTTGCCAATATCTTCATCAGCGGGGCCGCCATGGGACTCCTGTCCATTGCTAAGACGGTTCCCCAGGCTTTGACTAATCTTTCCGGAAGCATAGCGAACCTCTTTTACCCTAAGATGGCCCAAGCCTATGCCCGTGGGGACAAGGTAGAGCTGGTGAGCAGATTCGATTTCGCTATGCGTTTCACCTCAGCGTTCATGATCGTACCGCTTGCCGGGTTCATCGGCTTCGGGCCGTCGTTCTACTCCCTATGGCTGCCTGGCCGTTCTGTTGCCGAATTAGGCGATATTCAGCTTCTTTCGGTTTTGACCGTCATTACGCTCATTGCGAGCGCTCTTGTCGAGCCCCTATATTATGCGAACACGCTGACCACAAAAATTAAGGGTTCAGTCCTCATCGCCTTCGGGTTCAGTTTGGCAACGCTCGCCATAGAGTTCCCTTTGATCTTATTCACCTCGCTCGACAAGCTCACCGTCATCGCCGGGACAAGCTCGATTCTGATGTTTGTCCGTCACGCGCTTGTCCAACCATTATATTGTGCGGTCGTCATCGGCGTGCGCAGGCGGACGTTCTACAAGCCGCTTATGCGAGAGGTATTCGTTTTCGTGGTCCTTTGGTTCGGCTATGCGCTTGTTGACCAGATGGGTCTGTGCACAAATTGGGCTACGCTAGTAGCCGTTGCTTTTGCTGCTGCCGTCATCGGTTATACCTTCGAGCTGCTCACTTTGTTTGACAAGGGAGAACGTTTTGTAATTTTCGACATCTTGCGAGATAAACTTGGCTTTAGGAGGGGAAATGTCGGCTAACTTCGTTTGCGGTGACTTAACGTGCTCTGGGTGCGGGGCATGCGTCGAAGCTTGCCCCTTCCATGCTCTTAGCATGAAGGAAAGCGGCCTTTGTGGCGAGCCCGCGCCGACTGTCGACCCCTCAAATTGCAGGGATTGTGGGCGATGTCATGCTGTTTGCCCCGCATGCGCTCCCGTCGAGCTCAGGAAGCCCCTAAAGACCTATGCTGCTTGGAGCAGTGAACCGAGTGACGTTGCGCTCTCTTCATCGGGCGGCATTGCCACAGCGCTTGCAAGGAAGGTCATCAACGGGGGCGGCGTCGTTTACGGAACGGCTTCTGTAAACGGGGCGGCGCGCTGCGTTTCAGTCGATCGAGAAGTCGACTTGGAAAGCCTACGTGGATCCAAGTACGTCTACAGTGATCCCGGCGGCGCATACAAGGACGTCAAAAAGCATCTCGCTGACGGCAGGAAAGTGCTCTTCATCTCGACACCATGCCAGGTCGCTGCCTTGCGCTCTATCGTTGGCGATGCGCGCGAGGGCTTGATTTGCATCGATCTCATATGCCACGGCACCCCTCCGATTACATTCCTCCGCGAACATTTGGACCTTAAGGTCAAAGGGGGCTGGGATTCGTTCTCGTTTCGTGGGGCGAACGATTTCCACATGTGCGCATATCGCGACGGTGAACTCGTCTTCGACGAGCCCTGTTACGAAGACGAATATTTTTCTGTCTTCGTAACAGGTGCCATCCATCGTGACGTCTGTTACGAATGTCCTTACGCGTGCAACCGGCGGGCGGGAGACATCACACTCGGAGACTTTTGGGGCCTAGATAAGTCGACACTGGGATCTGCGCCGCCCGGCAAGGTCTCCGTAGTACTGTGCAATACAGAGACTGGCATCGACGCTCTCGCCGATTTGCCTGAGACCGTTTACCGCGAGGAGCGCCTTTTCAGCGAGGCCGACAATGTGGAACAGACCAACCTCCACGAACCCTCCCCAAGGACAAGGGACAGGTCTCGGTTCCTTAAGGCATATGGGAAGGTTGGGTTCGAATCGGCCGTTCGGAAAACTTGGGCCTGGAAACGATTCTGGCTTCGCACCAAGAAGAACAAGTTGCTGAAACTGATTGGGAAGTGACCGATGGTGAGATGTGGATAACGTGCACCCTTGCACTGTTTATCAGGACCCTACCGTCGACCTTTGCACTATCACTGCGTGGCCCATTTAGTCGCAAGAGAGGATGCCGGCTATCCTGTCGGCATTCTCGATGATATTAAGGTTGATTCCGTTCATTAGCTGAGCTTCAAGGAAGCCTTGGCGAAGCGGTATTCAAGGTTGGATAAATTTCTTATTCGTAACCCCGGATTCAAAAGGGTCTATTCAATTCGATGTAACTGATTTTGTTGCAACTGAATCATTACTCAATGATTATTTACACACGGTCGTCGATTCGGGTTCTTCTCACCGGATTCTGGTTCCGGTTCCGGCGGCTACTGCCTGACAAAGGGAGCCAAGCAGGTGCTGACGAACTACAAGTACGTGCCGCGGAACCTGACCCGGGCCATCATGGAAGCCAACCCCATCCGCAAGGACTTCGCGGCGGGCGATATGCTGCCTGACAATGAAGATCAG
>CALJCO010000009.1 GCA_938023905.1 uncultured Collinsella sp.
GATTTACCGCGCGATTATCCGACGCTGCGCGACGTGGTGGATGAAGCGATTGTCCGAGCTAAGGTGGAATGGCAATCCGTGCCGGGGGAAAAAGAGGCTTACACCGGTCTTTTGAAGCATCTGTTCGCCGTCCTGGATAACGAAGTGGCAAGCAGCCGGCAATTTGGCGAATTCGTTTCTCTGGACGCGCCGGTCGAACCGGATGCCCAAGACGTGGCCGAGGCCATGGTGGAAGAGGAAATCTTCGAATTTTATCAGCACGATGACACACTCAAGCTGGCTGATATTTTCGCTGGCAGTCAGCATCCCGATGTCGCAACGATCGCGGAACAGGAGGAGCTGATTGATCGGTCGAGCGAGTTCGCTTTTGCATTTGACCTGCTGAAGGACATGCCGCGTTTGTGGCGGCGCATTTTTCTGCTTATCCGTGTGGACGGGCTGAATGCCAGCAGCGTCTCTGAAATCCTGCTGATTCCTAGTAAGGAAGATGCTGTCCAAAGGTGGCTCATGCAGGCCGAAGCATTCATCGCTGCTCATCTGGAAGAGGCCGGAGTAAGCAAAAACGGGAACGATTGGCTCCAAGGCGTTGATTGGTCGGCATTGTCTGTGACCCGAAGCGAGACAGCCTCACTGTGGTCCAAGGAGGCGAACCATGAAGAATGATCTTCACCTCGTCTGCCCGCATTGCCAGTCCATCAACCGCGTACCGACTGCGAAGCTATCGGAACATCCCAACTGTGGCCGCTGCCAGCAGCCCTTGTTCACGGGCGAGCCCATCGAGTTAACCACGGCGACGTTCTCGCGCCACGTGGAGCGCAGCGATCTGCCGCTGCTGGTCGATTTCTGGGCGCCATGGTGCGGGCCGTGCAAGATGATGGCGCCACAGTTCCAGCAAGCGGCGCACCAGCTCGAACCGAGGATCCGGCTGGCGAAGGTGAATACCGAGGCTGAGCCCCACCTGGCCGCGCAGTTCGGTATCCGCAGCATCCCGACGCTCGCCCTGTTCCAGGGTGGGCGGGAGATCGCCCGTCAGGCCGGCGTGATGGGCGCGCAGGACATCGTGCGCTGGACGTCGACGCAAGTGGGACGCTGACCGATGCAGGGCTTGCTCGGCACTACGCTAATCCTGCTGGCGGCTTGCAGCCTGGCGGCGATGGCGACGGCGGCGTTCAGAGTGCCCGCCTTGCTGGGGTATCTCTCTGTCGGCGTTTTACTGGGCCCCTCAGTCATCGGCGTGATCGCGCCGGGGGAGACGCTGAGCTTTCTGTCCGAGCTGGGCGTGGCGCTGCTGTTGTTCATGGTCGGACTGGAATTCTCCCTCGGAGACTTCTGGCTCGCCCGCAGGACGGTGCTGATGGCGGGCGCTCTGCAGATGATCGCCGTGGCCCCGCCGCTGATCCTGCTATTGATGTGGCTGGGGCAGCCCGGCCAGAGCGCCGCGCTGCTCGGCACTGCGGCGGCCATGTCGTCCACGGCGCTGGTCAGCCGACAACTGGCCGACCAAGGCGAGCTCACCACCCGCCACGGACGCAGTGCCATCGCCGTGCTGGTCTTTCAGGACCTGGCCAGCGTGCCCCTGCTGGCCTTGCTGGCGATCTGGGCGCGCGGCGAGTCGCCGAAGATCGAGCATGTGCTGCTCGAAGTATTCGGTGTGCTGCTGCTGTTCGCGGCAGCGGCCCTCGCCTCGCGCCGTCTGTTGCATGGCCTGCTGGGCTGGGTGGCGCGGCGGGGCCACGAGGAATCGTTCGTGCTCGTCTCCTTGTGCGTGGTGGTGGCCGCCGCCGCCGCTGCGCACGCGGTCGGCGTATCTGCTGCCCTGGGGGCCTTCCTCGCCGGGATGGTGCTGGGCGAGAGCGACTTCCGGCACCACATGGAAAGCCACCTCAGGCCGTTTCGCGATGTGTTGTCGGGCGTGTTCTTCGTGACCATCGGCCTGCAACTGGACGCAGCACAGATTCTTTCGGCACCGCTGGCGGTGCTGGCGTGGCTGGTGGTGCTGGTACCGGTCAAGATCCTGCTCAATACGCTGGCCTTGCGGGCGACGCGCCTGTCCGCCCTCGATGCCTGGCGCACGGGCATAGCGTTGGGGCACGGCGGCGAGTTCGCCCTGCTGTTGTTGGGCACGGTCTTGCAGCAGCATCTGATCCCCGCGACCGTCGTCCAACCCATGCTGGTCGCGCTGGTGCTCAGTATGGCCCTGGCACCGCTACTGATCCGCCATCACGATGTACTTGCCCGATTCTTGAGCCGCACCGGCGGCGTCATTCAGCCACCCCAGGCTGAAGAAGTCGAGATCGCCGCGCAGACGACGCGATATCGAGACCATGTCATCATTTGCGGCGCGGGCGAGCTTGGCCTGACAGTCAGCGAGATTCTTCGCCACGCCGGCGTGGCGCATCTGCTGCTGGAGGCGGACGCGCAGAAGGTCGAGGCCGCGCGTGCCGCCGGCGCGCCGGTGTTCCATGCCGATGCCAGTCGGCCCGATACCTTACTGGCTGCCGGCTTGACGCATGCACACTTGGTGGTGCTGACGTTCGCCCATGCCCAGCAAGCGTTGCGCATCGCCCAGGCGATTGCCGAGCACCGTCCGGCGCTGACCTTGTGGGTGTCATGCAGAAGTACGACCGCGGCCGATGCATTTCGCGCCATGCCCAACGTGCGCGTGTATCAGCAATCCTTTGCCGCAGCTATTGGGCTGGCGGAACAGGTGATGTCGACGCTTGGCATGTCGACCGAGCTGATTGAAGGACACATCAGCGCAATGCGCCGCCGTCTCGACAGCAGCCGTTTTCCAGGGAGTTCATCGTCATGAAATCAACACGCCTTAACCCATTTCAGGTCTTACGTGACCAATTGGCCATCATGAGTTTTTACGAGCGCTTCGAGCAGGTCGTCGCGCTCGTGCTGTCGGCGGTGATCGCCGTCATCATCGTGGTGTCGCTGTTCCAGCTCATCTCCATCGTCTTCACGCTGCTGGTTCTAGATGCCTTCAATCCCCTGGACCACGAGGTATTCCAGAGCGTGTTCGGCATGATCATGACGCTCTTGATCGCGATGGAGTTCAAGCATTCCATCGTGCGCGTGGCGCTGCGTCGGGACAGCATCATCCAGGTCAAGACGGTGGTCCTGATCGCGCTGATCGCACTCTCCCGCAAGTTCGTGATCCTCGACTCCAACGCGAGCCCCGCAAAGATAGCCGCGCTGGCAAGCGCCACGCTGGCTCTGGGTGCGACCTACTGGCTGCTGCGCAAGCGCGGCGACCGCGCCGCCGAGACCTCTGAGCATGACCCGTCATCATCCCAGTGATCCGCGCACGGCGCTCTTGCAACACCGCTGGCTCAACCGCCTGCAGACCGGGCTGTTGGTCCTGACCCTGGTCGGGATCGCAGCCGCAGCAGGGAGACTGCCGTTTGGGGAAGGCTGCCTGTGGCTCGCGCTGTTTGCCATTGCAGGTGCGTTGCTGCTGGAACCGGTAGCCGCGTCGGCGCTGAGCTTGCGCCTGTACCGCGTACGGGCCTTGCACCCGCAAGAAGCCCACGAGATGTGGGCCCTGTTGCGCGAGCTGCCCGCCCGTGCCGGTTTGCCCGCCACGCCGGTGCCGCACTATGTGCCCAGTGCCGTCGTCAACGCCTTCGCCACCGGGATCGAAGCAGGAGGCATCAATCGCCCTCACCGATGGCCTGCTGCGCAGCCTGAGCCCACGCGAGCTGGCGGGTGTGCTCGTGCACGAGGTCGCGCACATCGCTAATGAGGATCTGCGTGTCATGGGGCTGGCGGATTCCAACAGTCGCCTCACGAGCCTACTGGCCCTTATGGGACAGATCGCGATCCTGCTCAGCCTGCCCGCGCAGCTGGTTGGCGCGGCGGAGGTCTATTGG
This sequence comes from uncultured Collinsella sp., assembly GCA_938023905.1. GTDB lineage: Bacteria > Actinomycetota > Coriobacteriia > Coriobacteriales > Coriobacteriaceae > Collinsella. Next base: position 3,879 of record CALJCO010000009.1, read on the forward strand.
CCTGGTCTATTGTTATTGGCCGCATCGCCCCAGCTGGCCCTGCTCGCACAGCTCGGCTTGTCTCGCGTTCGTGAGTTCGACGCTGACCGCCTTGCGGCGGAACTGACTGGCGACCCGCAGGGGCTGGCGTCCGCGCTGGCGAAAATCGCGCGGGTCAGCCGCTCCTGGCGTGCCTGGCTATTGCCGGGATGGGGCAATCCCGAGCCCTCCTGCTTGCGCACGCGTCCGGCAACGCAAGAGCGCATCGCACGCCTGCTGACGTTGGCGCCTGGGCCAGCATCAGCGTTGCCACTCCGCGCGCCCCATTTTTTGCCGGAATCCGCTTTGGCGACGCGCCCACCGCGCTGGCGCCCGAGCGGGCTGTGGTGCTGATTGCCCATCAACAGGAGACGTCTCATGGCCTATCTCGACCCGTACCAACGCCCCGCGCCGGTCCGCTTCGTCCGTCGCGGGCTCTTCATCACCGCCTGCATTGCCGCGCTCATGCTGCTGTGGCAGTTTCTGCCCGCCATCGAGGCATGGTTCAGTCCGCGCGAGGCAGCAGAACGCACCGTGATGGCGCGTGGCGATCTGGCGGCGGACGAGAAAACCACCATCGAACTGTTCGAAAAATCGCGCGCCTCGGTGGTCTACATCACCACCGCGCAATTAGTACGCGATGTCTGGACGCGCAACGTGTTCTCCGTGCCGCGCGGCACTGGCTCGGGCTTCATCTGGGACGACGCCGGCCACGTCGTCACCAACTTCCACGTCATCCAGGGCGCGTCCGAAGCCACCGTCAAACTGGCCGACGGCCGCGACTACCAGGCCGCGCTGGTGGGGATGAGCCCCGCGCACGACATCGCCGTGCTCAAGATCGGCGTCGGTTTCAAGCGCCCGCCGGCCGTGCCGGTCGGCACCAGTGCCGACCTCAAGGTGGGTCAGAAGGTGTTCGCTATCGGCAACCCCTTCGGCCTGGACTGGACGCTCACCACTGGTATCGTCTCCGCGCTCGACCGCTCGTTGCCGGGAGAAGCGGGCGGCCCGGCCATCGATCACCTGATCCAGACCGACGCCGCCATCAACCCCGGCAATTCCGGTGGCCCGCTGCTCGATTCGGCTGGGCGGCTGATCGGAATCAATACCGCCATCTACAGTCCGTCTGGCGCCTCGGCCGGCATAGGCTTTGCGGTGCCGGTCGATACCGTCATGCGCGTGGTGCCGCAACTCATAAAGACCGGCAAGTACATCCGTCCGGCACTGGGCATCGAGGTGGATGAGCAGATCAACGCGCGTCTGCAGGCGCTGACCGGCAGTAAGGGCGTATTCGTATTGCGCGTGACGCCGGGCTCGGCGGCGCACAGGGCCGGGCTCGTCGGCGTCGAGGTCACCGCAGGCGGCATCGTGCCCGGCGATCGCGTTATCAGCATCGACGGTATCGCCGTCGACGACGTCACCACATTACAGGCCCGGCTAGACGACAAGAACGTTGGAGATGTTGTGGTCTTGTTAGTGGAGCGGGCCGGCAAGACTCGCGAGATGCTTGTGGAACTACAACCGGGAGTTTGATGGAAAGTGGGTCATGGATCTGCACAGCGAAGCAGCCAAGCGACTTCAGCCTTGCGCCGAACTACGAGCCCTAGCTAGGGATGGTCTGAAGTAGCCCTGTATTTCCGGCTGACTTCAGCCACTGCTGATTTTGAAAGCGGTGAACCGATCAAAAACGATCGGATCACCCGCTCATTTCGGTGCTTTCAGCCGTCGCGAGCACCTTGCGACGGCCATTTTCCGCATTACAGGCGCACCTCTCCTGCGCTTGCCAGCAAATGTCGGCGGGCCATCCATAGGTTCGACAGGGCAAACAGCGTCACCAGTTGTGCAGTGTTCCTCACCAGCCCTCGGAAACGTACCTTGGTGTAGCCGAACTGCCGCTTGATCACGCGAAACGGGGGCTCTACCTTCGCTCGCACTTGCGCCTTGGCCTTCTCGATCTTGCGCTTGGCTTTGTACAGGGCGCTGCGTTTATCGAGCATCTTGTAGGTGCTGCGGCGTGCTGCGACCTGCCAGATCACTTCTCGGTCGGCATGCTCGGAGCGCTTTTCGACGCCGGTGTAGCCGGCATCGGCGCAGACGACGTTCTCGTCGCCGTGCAGCAGCTTGTCGACCTGGGTGACATCCGCCACGGTGGCTGCCGTGCCCACCACGCTGTGTACCAGCCCCGATTCATCATCAACGCCGATGTGCGCCTTCATGCCAAAGTAATACTGGTTCCCCTTCTTGGTCTGGTGCATTTTCGGGTCGCGCTTGCCGTCCTGGTTCTTGGATGAACTGGGCGCGTGGATCAGCGTGGCATCGACGATAGTCCATCTTGATAATATCGGGCCGCTCAACGCTCGGGTACGGCACGAAATCCAGCTCGACGATGCGCGTCCACTGGATGTCGTTATCCTGTCGTTCGTTGGCTTGTGGCTCCTCGTCGAGCAATGTTGGTGCTTCGATGCGGGTGACGACGAAATCCCGAAACTCTCTACTCTTGCGATCAAAGGGACGTGCCAGCGCATGCCGGTATCAACCAAAGCAAAGGGCACAATTACCCGCTCGGACTCGCCGCTGCTCATCGAGTAGTAGCGGATGGCGACGGGTCGCTTAGCGTGGATGCCTCGGCAAATCGTGGCTAACACATCCATCTTGGGAATGCTTAGGGCTGCGGGGGATTCGCATGGTAGCAGCGCCTGCATTGAGCCGTTCACGCCATCGCCAAAACCGAGAGACAGCGCCGACAGAACGCGCAGCGATGCGTGCTCGAACAACGGTGAGAACTCCTGCCCGATGCGATAAATCTTGTTGCTACCATCGAAGGTGATGTTATGCGGCGCAATTTCCCGGTACAAAGCCAAATCGCGTGTCGCCCCTGCCGGAGCCACACCGAAGCGCTCAATCAGATCAGGGCGTCCGATCTCACCGAAGAAATAGAGCCGAAAATCGATGTAGGCCAACCTCTCGCGCTGGACCAAACTCAAGTCCTCAAGCCGCTTAGAAAGGGAACCAAGCATGAATCATCACTATAGGGAAAAAATGAATATTTAATACGGTAATCCATAAAGTGCCATGATTATAATCAAATTGATGATAATCAGCATTAATACTTATGTAACAGCAAGAATTTATGTCTTAAACGTAGACAGTCATCGTATGGGCTGATGTTTCTATACCGTTAAATTGATGCCATCCAACTATAAAACCTTGCTGCCCAATGCCCTATAGCTCCCTCAGGCAATTTGCCCTTATCCACTGTTCTGGTCTGGGGATGAGGGATATCAGAATAACCTAACGACTCAGGGACTGGGATCACAGGCAACCGTGGCTCGTCGCTTACCTTAATTCAAATTATTTTCAGATAGATATCATTCTTCTGAACATACCCGA
>CALJCO010000010.1 GCA_938023905.1 uncultured Collinsella sp.
CCCGTGGGTTATACCCTAAGAGCAAACCACCCTTTTTAAGGGTGGTTCTGATTTTGGTTCGCGCCATGTGGGGGTGGTGGCGACGTGCATTTTTGCGAGTATTCTGCAATCGAAGGCCCCTGCATACCGGCCTCGGGCAAAAAATCGGGATTTCTCGATGTTTTCTACGAATGATGGGCGGGGTTATGGGCTGACAGCGTTTGATTTGCAGGGATATTTGCGCTCTTTGGCATTTATCGCGGCGCCCGAAGCCCTTGGTTATGTTGAATACTCCTAAAAATGCACGGCACTTAGAGGGGGACCTTCGCGAAAAAGGAAACCGCCCCGTCGAAGTATGCATTCGACAGGGCGGTTTATGCATTTGGCCGATTAAAGATGCGCTGTCAAACTACTAGGACTTGACGGTCGGGGCCTGGCGGGCTGCTTCGGCGGCCTCGAAGCCCTGGCGCTCCTTAAACTGGAAGATGCCGGCAAAGATGACAGCCGGGAACGTCTGGATGGCGTTGTTGTAGCTGAGCACGCAGTCGTTGTAGCTCTGGCGTGCATAGCTAATCTTGTTCTCGGTATCCTCGAGCGATGCCTGCAGCTGCGTAAAGTTGGTGTTTGCCTTCAGATCGGGGTAGGCCTCGGCCACGGCGAAGAGCTGGCGCAGCGCATCGGTCAGCACGTTGTCGGCTTCCATCTTGGCCTCGGGCGTGGTGGCCTTGACGGCGGTGTTACGCGCGCTGATCACGGCGGAGAGCGTCTCTTGCTCGTGCTTGGCGTAGCCCTTGACGGTCTCGACCAGGTTGGGGATCAGGTCGTTGCGGCGCTGCAGCTGCGTATCGATGTTCTGCCAGGCGTTATCGATGCGGTTACGCTTGGTGACCATGTTGTTGTAGATGCCGGCGATGGCGCAGACAATCACAATGACAACAACGATGCCGATGATGACGGTAATCATGATGTCTCCGTTTCGAATGGCCGCGGCGGCATGCGCCAGCTGCCGTTGGTATAACGCTACTAGTATACCCGCAACGTTTTGCCGTGCCGAACTTTCCGGTAAGCGTTATGTTTTCGGCGGGGTCGGCACCGGGGTAAAACGCGCGAGGTACAGGTGTAAGATATGCGACAGATTGACGAGTGTTGTCTTTGCCCTGAGGATGGCGATACCAGTGGACCTTCGCATTAAGAAAACCTACCGTGCCCTGTTCGATGCTTTCACCGAGCTTCTCGAGGAGCATCGTTTTGAGGACCTGACGGTTGCCATGCTGTGCGACCGCGCCATGATTCGCCGCACGACGTTCTACAAGCACTTTCGCGACAAGAACGATTACTTTGCCTTTTATATCGATGAGCTCATGTCCGGCTTGCCGCAAAAACAGCCCGATGAGGCCGGCACAGTGTCTGCCGAGGACGTGCGCGCGCTCCGGCACGCGATTTTGGACGATGCCATGGACCTGATTCTGGCCCATGAGCAGCTCATGGACAACATTTTGGCGAGCAGCATGTCGGGAATGCTGACCGACGTTATTTGCGACCGTATTGCCCGCTCCATCCGCGAGCGTGTGATGAACGTGCTTGCCGAGGATGCCCTGGCCCCCGTGTCACTCGAGACGACGTCTGAGTTTGTCGCCGGCGGTATTATTCGACTTTTCACGATATGGTGGGAATCGGGCCACGATCTTGAGCGTCGACCCGAGATGGCCGACGTGGTCGATGCGCTGTTTGAGCGGACCATGACACCGGTGCATCACTAAAAGTGGCGGAGAGAGGGGGATTCGAACCCCCGGAACGCTCTCGCGCTCAACGGTTTTCAAGACCGCCGCATTCAACCGCTCTGCCATCTCTCCGTGAGTCGTAATGATAGCATCGTTTTGAATTTGCAACAGGGAAGGCGAACGATGACGATCACCGAAATCGACGAGAAGTTCATGCGCGAGGCGCTGGCCGAGGCGCGAGCCGCCGCGGCGGTGGGCGAGGTGCCCATCGGAGCCGTAGTGGTGCGCGACGGCGAGATCGTCGCGAGGGCGCACAATCGGCGCGAGCTCGACCAGGACCCTTCGGCGCATGCAGAGTTCGCGGCCCTGTGCGCCGCTGCCCAGGCGCTTGGCCGCTGGCGCCTTTCCGACTGTACGGTCTACGTGACGCTCGAACCCTGCTGCATGTGTGCGGGACTTATGGTCAACGCGCGCGTGGGGCGCTGCGTGTATGGCGCGGCCGATGCCAAGGCCGGCGCACTGGGTTCGCTGTATGACCTGAATGCCGACTCGCGCCTGAATCATCGGTTTAACGTGACGGCTGGCGTGCTGGCAGACGAGTGTCGTGAGGTGTTGAGCAACTATTTTGCCGGTTTGCGCGGTGCGGATGGCGTCGGTTGCGGCTGCGGTGCAAACCTTGAGGCGCATGTCGCCCACGCCGAGGCCCTTGCTGACGGCGAGGATCTTGCCGGCGAGACGCTCGACTTTGGTCCCGTGCAGCGCCGGCCTCGCCGTGTGCTGTTGGCGATTGATTCCTTTAAGGGCAGCGTGTCGAGTGCGCGGGCGGAGGCGGCGGTTGCCGAAGGCGTGCGCCGCGTTTGGCCCGATGCCGAGGTGTGCACATTGCCGCTGGCAGATGGCGGCGAGGGAACGCTCGACGCCGTTGCCGCCTGCGGTGGCGAGCTTGTGACCTGCGAGGTTGCAGGTCCCTTGGGCGAGCGTGTGCCTGCCCGGATGCTGGCTGATGTCGAGCGCGAGTCCGCGGTCATCGAGATGGCCGAGGCGGCCGGCATTGGGTATTCGCCTTGCACGGAGTCGTCGGCGCTTGCGGCTTCGACCTATGGCGTGGGCGAACTGATGCTTCATGCGGTTCGCGCGGGTGCAAAGACTATCTATATTGGCTTGGGCGGCAGCGCCACCAACGACGGCGGCGCCGGCATGCTGCAGACGCTGGGCGCGCGTGTGGTCGATGATCGGGGCTGCGATGTCGCCCCCGGTCTTGCCGGCCTTGAGCAGGTGGCGAGCGTTGATTTGGCGCCAGCGCTTCAGGCTTTGGATGGCGCTCATATCGTTGTGCTTTCGGATGTCGAGAATCCGCTCGTAGGGCGTCGGGGCGCATTGGCGGTGTTTGGCGGGCAGAAAGGCTTGCCGACGGGTGACGCCGAGGCGCTGAGCAGGTGCGACAGCTGGATGGTCGGCTACGGTCGTCTGCTCGATACGGCAATTGTCGAGGCTCGGGCCCAGGGGTTGTTGCGCACACCCGAGGGCGCACGGACATTTGGCTCGGTGCTCGGCGTGCCCGGAGCGGGCGCTGCCGGTGGCTTGGGCGCGGCGTTACTGGCGCTCGGTGCGGAGCTACGCTCGGGCGTGGAGACGGTGCTCGATCTGATTGGGTTTGACGAACATGTGCGCGATGTCGACCTGGTCATAACGGGCGAGGGCAATATGGACGAGCAATCTGCCGCCGGCAAAGCGCCGGTGGGTGTGGCCCGCCGTGCCAAGCGATATGGCAAGCCGGTGGCCGCTGTCGTGGGCGGTCGCGCCGACAACCTGGATGCGGTGTACGAGCAGGGCATCGACCTTGTCCTGCCGATCTGTCGCAAGCCCATGGACCTGGAGCGGGCGCTCGATCCGCAAGAAGCTGCAACCAACCTCATCTGCGCCGGCGAGTCTGCCGCGCGAGCCTACGACCTTGGCCGCCTCTAAAACCAATCCCTCCCCAATAACTTGCGGTGAAATACGGAGTGTTTTTGCCTTTAAGGCGCCAATTCAGTCCGTATTCCACCGCAACTTCGTGAATGGCCATCCGAGGCTGGTCGCCTTGTGCTTTGGGTCGGACCGTCTGCCATGAAATGCGGTAATCTACTACGTTAAACCGGTCACCCTCGACCATCCCGGAATTTGCAAAAACAAAACCGCAGGTAGAGAGCTTGCCGATTTCCGAAAAAGCCGGCTATGGTCGACCCCTGCGACCTAAACGTAGTAGATAGGCCCTTTTCGTGGCGCAACGTCAGACCAGTCTATTTGGGACGGGGCTTTCTTGACTACTTTCGCCAATCTGATGCCCCCAGTCAAAAAGTAGTCAAAAAAGCCCCGTCCCAAATTAGCTGTCTTGCCCCATCGGGCGGGAGCAGGTAAGATATACCGAGCGCCTAGCGCGTTCGATGGGTTCGGATGACGACATGTTCCGAATCTGGTCAGGTCCGGAAGGAAGCAGCCATAAGGAGCCTCTGTCGGGCATCCGAATCCATCGAGCGCACGGGCGCTTTTTTGGTGCCGCGATGCGGTCCCGGTGCCGGCGGGCTGTTTGGTGTCTCGCTGGTCCTCGGCTTTGCCTGCGGGATCGCTCGACTACCAAACAGCCCGCCGGCACCGGGACCACTTCGTCCAAAAATCACCCGTAAAGGCGCGTTAGCCTAATTAAATCTATCCCTTAAGGAATGCTGCTCGTTGGCGTTGTTTGGAGCGCGGTGGCGATGTGCTTCAAGAGACAGTGGCATTACCATCTGTTTTTTCAAGTAAAGGGGCCCGTTTCCCTGGGTTGGGGAAACGGGCCTCTTTTTGTCTCTGGGCTTGTGAATTGGTGAAGGCAGAATGCTCTGTCGGCTATTTTGAGTTCTTGATGCGGCGTGTGGCAGTGGCGGTTATTCCGAGGCCTGCGGCGGCGACTGCTACGAGTGCGATTGCGCTCGGTGCTGTGTCGCCCGTGTTTGCGAGCTTGCCGGCGGTCGTATCTGCTTGCTTGCCGCTGCTTGTGTTCGCTTGCTTGGTGGAGCTTGGTAGGGCGTCTTTGCCGGTTGCAGGTGAGCCAACGGGCGGTGTCGCCTCGGCGGGTTGCGCTGAGCCGGAGGGAGGCGCTGTCTCGGTCGGTTTCGCTATCTCGGGCGAGGTGGCCTTGTCTGCCGCGGCCTTTGCCTCTTCGTATGCCTTGCAGGCGTCGTCATAGGCCGCTTGCGCCTTTTCCAAATCGCTAAGGAGCGCATTTCGCTTGGCTATGTCCTCGTCGATGTGGGCTTTAGCTTCCTTTGCCTCACTTTCGAAATACTGAACCTGTTTTTCCTGGCTTTCGAGCCGGCGTTGGTAGTGGTGAAGATCATCTTCACAAGATTCTTCTCGCCTTTCTGCCGCCATGATCTCACTGCGCAACTGCTTAATATGCTCCTTAACAGCTGCGCTGGGCGCCTCGTCGCCGAGCTCCTTGAGTACCTTATCTAATTCTGCCTGAAGGCCGCTTGTCCGGTTGTGGGCCTCATCGTATTTGGCTTGGGCTGCATCGACGTTCGCTTGCATGGCGGGAAGGGGTTCCCTCCGTTTGGCGGCTTCCGTCACCACCATGTCGTGGATCTCTTGAAAACTGGCAATGTCATCATCGATTTCCGCAAGTTTCTCGGGACTTGCGGCGTCTTTTGCGGCCTCGAGGTTTTTGAGCGCTTCCTGCATGGCTGCATACGCTTTTTCTTTTGCGGCGGTCGCATCTTCCGTTTGCAAGGCAACTGCACCGGTGGGGGAACTGGTTTCTGCCGCGATCGCCGTTGCGGGGGCGATTCCCGCGACAAGTGCCGCGGAAAGGGCGATGCCCGCAGTTGCTCGTCTTGCTCTTCTTGCGAGAATGTCGTTCATCTCGGCACCTCATTTCAAGGGTCGGCGACTAACTTGGTAGCACTAATGTAAGTATACCAAGTGGTCGACCCGCCACTGGCTGGGTGTGCGCGTATGCCCCTCTGAAAACTGAATCCCATTAGAAATGACGAGTTGTTTACGCTTCTTTTGGGTTCACCGTACTATCATGATTCGAATTGAGTGTGAATGATGATAGGGAGCGCCTTTTTATGATTGAGCTGCTCAGGCGTTTTGGTGGCAAGTTTCGCCGATATATGGTGATTGGCCCTGCGTGCAAGTTGATCGAAGTGATCTTTGACCTGCTTACGCCGCTGGTGATTGCCCAGATGATCGATAAAGGTATCGGTGCGCACGACGTGAGTGCCGTCGTCCGCTACGGCATGGTGCTCGCCGCCATGGCTGTGATCGGCATCTCGTTTACGCTCGTTTGCCAAAAGATGGCGGCGCTCACCTCGCAGGGCATGGGCACCGACATTCGCGGCGCGCTCTACCAGCACATCAACAAGCTGAGCTATGCCGAGCTCGATCGCTTTGGCACGCCGTCGCTCATCACGCGCATTACCAACGACGTCAACCAGGTGCAGCTCGCCGTGGCGCTGGGCGTGCGCATGCTCATCCGCTGGCCCTTCCTGGCGGTGGGCTCCATGGTCGCGGCCCTTGCCATCGACCTTAAGCTCGGCATTATCTTTTTGATTTGCACGCCCGCCATTGGCCTGGTGTTTTGGTTTGTCATGGCGCGCTGCATTCCCTACTACAAGCAGCTGCAGGCAAAGCTCGATCGCATCGCGCTTATCTGCCGCGAAGGTCTTTCGGGCGCCCGCGTGGTTCGCGCCTTCGTGCGCGAGGACCACGAGCGCGAGCGCTTTGCCCAAGCCGCCGATGACCAGGCCAATACTGCCATCGCGGTGGGCAAGCTCTCGTCGATTCTCAACCCCGTCACGTTTCTTGTGATGAACCTGGGCGTGTGCGCCATCCTGTGGGTGGGCGGCATCCAGGTCAACGTGGGCGAGCTCACGCAGGGCCAGGTCATGGCGTTCGTCAACTACATGACGCAGACCCTCACCTCCATCGTGTACGTCGCCAACCTGGTCGTGGTCTTTACCAAAGCGAGTGCCAGTGCGTCGCGTATCAACGAGGTGCTCAATTGCGTGCCGAGCATCACCGACGAGGACAACCAGCCGGTCGCGCTGCCCGCGCTGGGCGACCTGGCAAGTGGCACCACTCCGGTTTCCGCGCTGAGCTTTGACCATGCGAGCTTTTCGTTTGGCGCGGGCGCGGCAAATGCCGTGAGCGATGTGACGCTGGAACTCCCGCTGGGCAAGACACTCGGCATTATCGGCGGTACGGGCAGCGGTAAGTCCACGCTCGTCTCGCTTATCCCGCGCCTGTACGATGCGGGCACCGGCAGTGTGAGCGTGATGGGCGCCGACGTGCTCGCTTGGCCACTCGATCAACTGCGCCACGTGGTCGCGACCGTCCCGCAACGCGCGTCGCTGGTGAGTGGCACGATCCGCAGCAACCTGACCTGGCGCGACGAGGCGGCGACCGACGAGGAGCTTTGGGCGGCGCTCGACATGGCACAGGCGAGCGAGTTCGTGCGCAACAAGCCGCAGGGGCTCGATGCCCCGGTCGAGGCGGGTGGCAAGAACTTTAGCGGTGGCCAGCGCCAGCGCCTGACCATCGCGCGCGCCCTGGTGGGCTCGCCTCAGATATTGATCATGGATGACTCCGCGTCGGCGCTCGACTTTAAGACTGACGCGGCGCTTCGTCATGCCATTCGCGAGCGCAGCGTGCGCGGTGCCGCCGAGGACGGGCTGCCGCTGACGACTGTCATCGTGAGCCAACGTGTCTCGACCGTGCGCGATGCCGACATGATCTGCGTACTCGACCACGGCTCGGTTGCGGGCCTGGGCACGCATGACGAGCTGTATGCAAGCTGCCAGCTCTACCGAGAGATCTGCCAGTCGCAGCTTCGCCGCGAGGAGCTTGAGGGCCAGCAGGGGAGTGCAGCGCCCACGTCCGCCCCAGGGCCCGCGTCCGCCCTAGGCGCCCCTGTATCTGTCTGCGCAAAGGAGGGCTGCTAAATGAATCCGTATACTTCTTCCGGTTCGGTCGCCACGATGACGGCCAACGTGTCCGGCAACGATAACCTCAACGACCTGGGCGACGGTCCGCGCCAGCCCGGCGATCCGGAGCGCTACCCCGTGGGCGCGGTGACCCGCCGCCTGATGGGCTACGTCCGTCCGCACCGTATTTCGTTTACGGCGTCGTTTGTGAGCGCCGCTATCTCGGTGATTCTGCAGCTCTACACGCCTATCCTTATCGGCGAGGGTATCGACCTGATCGTTGCCGCGGGCCAGGTGGATTTCGATGCACTGCTGCCGCTCGTTACCAAGCTCGCGATTGTCGTTGTAGGTGCTGCGGCCTTCCAGTGGCTGCAGGGCTATTGCGTCAACCGCCTGTCCTACGAAACGGTGCGCGACATGCGCGTGGAGGCGAGCGACAAGCTCAGCCGCATGCCGCTCAGCTTCATCGACAGCCATGCCCACGGCGACCTTATGAGCCGCGTGGTCAACGACGTCGACCAGGTAGGCGACGGCCTGCTGCAGGGCTTCACGCAGCTCTTCACCGGTGTTATTACCATCGTGGGCACGCTCGCGTTTATGCTTTCCATCAACCTGACCATGACGCTCGTGGTGGTGCTCGTCACGCCGCTTTCCATTTTTGCAGCCGGCGCCATTGCCAAGCTTTCCAACAAAAGCTTTACGGCACAGCAGCGTATTCAAGGGCAGCTCGGTGGTCATATCGAGGAGTACGTAGGCGAGCAAAAGCTTGTCGACGCCTTTGCCTATGGTCCCAACGCCCAGCAGCGCTTCGATGCCCTCAACGCTGAACTCTACACCGCGGTCGAGCGCGCGCAGTTTATGGGTTCGCTCTCCAACCCCGGCACGCGCTTTATCAACAACATCATCTATGCCGTGGTCGCTGTGATCGGCTGCGTGGGCGTGATCACGGGCGTGCCGGCGGCGCTCACGGTGGGCGGCGTGCAGATTTTCCTGTCCTACGCCAACCAGTACACCAAGCCGTTCAATGAGGTCACCAACGTCATTACGCAGATCCAGACCGCGTACGCCTCGGCGCGCCGCATGTTCGCGCTGCTCGACGCTCGCGAGCAAGAGCCCGATGCGCCAGATGCCGTGGAGCTTGCCGCCCCGCAGGGCGAGGTGAGCTTTGAGCACGTGGACTTTAGCTATGTGCCCGACCGCAAGCTGCTGCAGGATATCTGCATCGAGGCCAAGCCGGGCATGCGGTTTGCCCTGGTCGGCCCCACGGGCTGCGGCAAGACCACGCTCATCAACTTGCTGCTGCGGTTTTACGATATCGATGCCGGATGCATCATGGTCGATGGCCGGTCTTCGCGTGATTACACGCGTGCAAGCCTGCGCCGCGCCTTTGGCATGGTGCTGCAGGACACTTGGCTGTTCGAGGGCACGGTGGCGGACAACATCGCTTACGGTTGCCCAGATGCCACGCGCGAGCAGGTTATCGAGGCGGCCAAGCGCGCGCACGCGCACAAGTTTATCGTGCAGCTGCCAGGCGGCTACGATACGGTGATCGGCGAGGACGGCGGAACGTTTAGCCAGGGTCAAAAGCAGCTGCTGTGCATCGCGCGCGTCATGCTCACCGACCCGGCTATCTTGCTGCTGGACGAGGCGACCTCGAGCATCGATACCCGCACCGAGCTGCAGGTTCAGACGGCATTCGACGAGCTCATGGCCGGCCGCACGAGCTTTGTCGTTGCGCATCGCCTGTCGACGATTCGCAACGCCGACTGCATTCTGGTGATGCGCGACGGCGAGATTATCGAGCGCGGCACGCACGACGAGCTGCTAGCGGCAGGCGGCTTCTATGCCGAGCTCTATCGCAGCCAGTTTGCCCAGTGAGCAAGCCCGTGGGGCAAATTAATCAATCGACAGACGGTGGTTTACATCTGTCACGTTAGTACTAAGATATTCATCTAACAAATTGCATTAATGGCTCGAGTTTCGGGGGAAACGAGGCAACGTGACTATGACATGCTCTATGGTGGTTAACAGCAAGAGCGGTAATACCAGGATGGTTTCGGGGGCGATCAAGCGCGCCCTGCAGGCTGCGGGCGTTGAGTTTGTCCACGCCGCCGCGTTGAGCGACGATGCGGATGCAGAACAGGTTGCGCTCGAGGCGCAGGGCGCCTGCGCGGCCGACACGGTGCTCGTCGGTTTTTGGTGCGACAAGGGCGCGTGCACGCCTTCGGTCGCGGCGTTGCTCTCTGCCTTGCACGGCAAGCGCGTGTTCCTGTTTGGCACCTGCGGCTTTGGGGCCGACCAGAGCTATTACCAGCAGATTGTCGACCGCGTAACTTCCAATCTGGCCGAGGATGCCGAGCTTGCGGGCTGGGCGATGTGCCAGGGCAAGATGGGTCCCGCGGTTAAGCAGCGCTATGAGGCAATGCTCGAACAAGATCCCGACAACGCCCGATTTAAGATGCTGCTCGACAACTGGGTTGCCGCGAAGGACCATCCCACCAAGGAAGATCTGGACAACATGGTCGCAGCCGCCAAGAAGGCCGTGCTGGGCGAGTAGACCTACCGCTGTCGTGCGTGCGAAATAATACTAGAAGTGAAAGCCTCGAAATCCTCGAGGCTTTTTTCTTGACACTCGCGGGCGCAACCGTGGCAAGCGTTTGGGACGACATTTTCCATCACCCCGATGACGAGGCCGTCCTGGACGACACACTCGCATGCGTTCTCTGGATGTATTCAGAGTGGGACGGTCTTCCCGGATGCAAAAAAGGCCACATGACGTGGCCTTCAACTTATATATGTTGCGGTTACCACCCCATGACAGGCCGCGCTCCAACAACAAGGCGTCTGTCCGGGCGGAGGTATGTAAGGTTCATCGCGAGTTCCGCACGCAAAGGAGGCCACTTAATGTGGCCTCCGTCTTGCGCAGGACTGTTCGAGCAGGGAACCTTACATACCTCCGCCCGGACAGACGTTTCAGTTATGAACTCGCAGCTAGTCGCTATTTGATCTTGGTCGTGCCCGGCGCCAGATTGGGGTCGGTCTCGTTGGCCTCGGTCTGGAAGTGCTCCGTATAGACGTTCTTACCGTCGCGGAACATCTCGTAGTACTGCATCTTGGCGTAATCCTCGCGCGCCTTGGTGGCGGCTGCTGCGGCGGCGTCGTCGCCGGTGACGTTGGAGGAGAGCGCCCAACGCAGGCTGGCGTCTTCATAGCCGACCGAGCTGATAGCGGGCAGCGACTCGCGCAGCGTCATGTGCGCTTTCTGGTAGTCGGTCAGCGGGGCGCCGATCAGCTGCATAAGCTGCGTGGACAGGTAGTTGGTGGACAGGTCGTCGACCTCGCTCGTCTGGTCGCAGCCGGCAACGTCGTAGTTGGCCCAGATGATGTAGTCGGTCTGCCACAGACGTTCCTGGTGGGTGGCGTCGTCCTCGCCGGTAAACCACTTATCGTTGAACTTGGACGGGAAGAACGGCTGGTGGTCGCCCCAGAACACTACGACCACCTTACGGTCGAGCTTGCTCAGGGCGTTAAGGAAGTAGCGAAGCGCCTGGTCGGACTGCTCGATGCACGAGACATACTCGTCGACATCGGAGAGCGTACCGTCCTCGACGGTCTTGGCGTCCAGGTCGGTCGTGTCGATGTTGAGGTGCATCTGCTTGTCGACCGGCAGCAGGCCCGTGTCGTAGCCCGAGTGGTTCTGCATGGTCACGTCGAAGATGAACTGCGGGTCGGCATTCTGGTCGAGCAGCTCAAGAATCTTGTCGTAGGTAGCCTGGTCGGTCACCATGCCACGCAGGGTATCGGCGCCCTGGAAATCGTTGATGGACAGGAACTGGTCAAAGCCAAAGTCCTTGTAGACGTTCTCGCGGTTCCAGTTGGTCGCGTGGTTGGGGTGCATGGCCGTGGTGGAATATCCGAGCGACTTGAACTGCTCTGCCAGGTTCCCGGTCGTTTCCATGTTGTAGATGGTGTAGGGGTACACGCCCGAGCCCAGGTTGGCCATGGAGTTGCCGGTCATAAACTCAAACTCGGTATTGGCGGTGCCACCGCCGTAGGCGCTCACGTAGAGCTTGCCGCGGCTGAGGCAGTTGGACAGGCTCTTAAAGTACTGCGGGCCCTCGTAGCCGGCGCGCATATTCTGGTAGATGGATAGGTCCGAGAAGGTCTCGTTCATGATGGCGATGACCGTGGGCTTCTCGCTATCGAACTGCTCCTTTGCGGCGGCGCGCTCGTCACTCTTAGCGGCGTCTGACTTGTCGTAGGCCTTGGTGTACTTTTTGAGCGTGGCCTTGGCATCGTCGACGGAGTAGTCGGCGGGTTTGGGCGGCTTGATAGACTGCGCTGCACTAATAAAGGCAGGCAGGTAGCCCTCGCGCCAGTAGCTCTCGAGCGGGCGCCAGGTGTAGACGGTGATGCCGAGGGTGTTGTAGTAGTCGATGAGCGTGACATGCGCGGTCACGCCGCCCAGGCACAGCACCGCCACGAGCAGGTTGGTGAGCAACATGCGCTTGGCGTTGGCGGCACCCTTCTGGCGGTGCGGTGCCACCAGGCCGGCGTATTCGCATAGCAGCATGGCGATG
This sequence comes from uncultured Collinsella sp., assembly GCA_938023905.1. Taxonomy (GTDB): domain Bacteria; phylum Actinomycetota; class Coriobacteriia; order Coriobacteriales; family Coriobacteriaceae; genus Collinsella. The sequence continues at coordinate 12,226 of CALJCO010000010.1, forward strand.
GCGGCAAAGCCCATGGACAGCACGCAGAACAGCGAGATCGAGAAGGTGTAGCCGTTGCCGGCGACCGCGGCGGCGGTGGAGATGGCCGAAAGGTCGCCCGGCTGGATGGGCATGGATTTAAACGTGATGACGAAGAACTCGGCAATGCCCAGGACAAAGAGGGCAAAGGCCAAGACTGCAGGAGCTGCTCCGTGGCGCTGGAATAGGAAGAACAAGCCGGTCATGAGCACGGTGATGATGGCCCACTCGAGCAGGATGCACAGGGGGTAGACCCAGGTAAAGTCGTGGTTGGACGAGACCTCCATGCCCAGCAGCGCAAAGACGCCGGCGAGCAGCAGGCACAAGACGGCGGCGACGAGCGGTTTGCCCACAAAGGCGCCGCGCAGGCGGGCGAGCTTGCCGGTGGGGGCGGGGGCATCGGTAGCGGCGAACGCAAAGACGCGCGGGGCGATGCGGTCGCGGGCGATGCTGGCCCAGGCGCATCCGGTGAGGATGGCGTTGGTCAGGATGAGCATCACAAAGGCGAGCGGCTCGTTTTGTGCCACGAGGCCAATGGCGCCCCAAATAGTCAAAAAGAGCTGGAACAGGCCGAAGGCGACGCTCCACCCAAGAGCGCTTTTGGCAACGGTGCCCGACTGAGCGCGAATGGCCTTGCCCTCGCGCAAAACAAGGTAGACGGTCGCCGCAAGACCGACGAGCGAGATGGCGGCTGCGAACATGCTGAGACTCCTCACAAACTTAAAACCTACGAAAGCGGGGGTTTACCCGATTGTTACCAAGATATGCGCTGCAATTGGTGACTGCGCACAACAACCAGCCATATTAACGCGCACGTGTGGCGGTGTGGCGCAATGTAGTGGCGACCTGCGCGATAATGGACGGGAATTACACGGAAACGTAAAGGCTTCTTAAAGAAATGGCGAGGGTAGGGCGATGAACGAGCAGGTTTGCAAGGCGGACATGGGCGGCGACGGAGCTGCGGTCGTGGATACGTGCGGCTATCCGGTCGAGACTACGGGCAACACGGTGCTGGACATCTTGGAGCATCGCTCGTCTACGCGTGCCTTCGCGCGTGATGATGACGACCGTCCCGTGGCGGTGACCGACGAGCAGCGGGCGGCGATTCTACATGCGGCGAGTCGCGCGCCGTCGGCAGGCGCCATGATGATGTATTCCATCATCAGTATTCGCGAGCAGGCTACGCTCGATCGCTTGGCCGACCTGTGCGACCATCAGCCCATGATCGCCAAGGCGCCCTGGGCACTTATATTTGTGGTCGACTATGCCAAGTGGATCGATCTGTTTGAGCACGCGGGCTGCTTTGAGCCCGAGTTTGTCGAGCGCACGGGCAAGGCGCCCCGCCGCGCGCCGGGTTTGGGCGACTTTGCCATCGCGGCCCAGGACGCCGTGATCGCTGCGCAAAACGCCGTGGTTGCCGCCGAGGCCCTGGGGCTGGGGAGCTGCTACATCGGTGATATCGTCGAGAATGCCGAGGAAGTCGCCGAGCTGCTCGATCTGCCGCCCTATACCATGCCGCTGTCGATGCTCATCATCGGCAGGCCCCGTAAGGAGCGCCCGGCCATTGCGCATCCCGTGGTGAACCTGGTGCACGAGGAACGCTACTGCCGTGCGGACGCCGCGACCATGGACGCGCAGGTGGCCGAGATGGATGCGATGTTTCGCCCGCACGCCCACGAGGTGGGCGAGCGCGTGGCGGATATCTACACCCGCAAACACACCAGTCCCTTTATGGCCGAGATGAGCCGCTCCATGGATTGGTGGTTCAAAAACTGGCTCGGAAAATGACAGATGTGGTAAAGGGACAGTCCCTTTACCACATTCCATATCGCCGCAGTAGCCTAAAGACTTTATAAATCTTTATTTAGCTGGGAAGACGGTGTCATTTAAACATGAGCCGATTGCCTATAATCCCTTCGAACATTAAAGTTGGGAGGAAACCTGCTTATGGAACAAAAGGCCAAGGAGGCAGCCTCGCACGCTGCGATTCCTGTGAGCATCTCGGCGATGCTCGTCACGCTGGGCGTGGTGTATGGCGATATCGGCACCAGCCCTATGTATGTAACCAAGGCGCTCGTTGCCGGCAACGGCGGCATCGGAAGCGTCACGGAGGAGTTCGTGCTTGGCGCGCTCTCCCTTGTCGTGTGGACGGTCACGCTGCTAACGACCGTCAAGTACGTGTTGATCTCGCTGCGCGCCGACAATCACGGCGAGGGCGGTATCTTTGCCCTGTACAGCCTGGTCAAGCGTTGCGGCAAGTGGCTCATCATCCCCGCCATGCTGGGCGGCGCCGCACTGCTCGCCGACGGCATCCTGACGCCGGCCGTTACCGTTACCACAGCCATCGAGGGCCTGCGCACCATCCCGGCGGTCCATGCCGTGCTCGGTGACGACCAGGGCCGCGTCGTGGCCATCACGCTTGCCATCATCATTGTGCTCTTCTTGGTGCAGCGCATCGGCACAGCCAAGATCGGCCGTGCCTTTGGCCCCATCATGACGCTGTGGTTTCTGTTCCTGGGCGGTACGGGTCTGTTCTTTGTCTTCCAGCACCCCGCGGTGCTGCTGTGCCTCAACCCGCTGCGCGGCATCGGCTTTCTGCTGAGCCCCAACAACCATGCGGGCATCATGATTCTGGGCAGCTGCTTCCTTGCCACCACCGGTGCCGAGGCGCTCTATTCCGACATGGGCCACGTGGGCCGCGGCAACATCTACGCAACCTGGCCGTTCGTTAAGTGCTGCTTGCTGCTGTCCTATATGGGCCAGGGCGCTTGGCTTATGAACAACGCTGCCAACCCCGAGCTCATGGGTATTGCCGACCTCAACCCCTTCTACCAGATGCTCGCCCCGGGCCTGCGTCCCTTTGCCGTCGGCCTTTCCACCGTCGCGGCCATCATTGCCTCGCAGGCGCTCATCACCGGCGCATTCTCGTTGGTGTCCGAGGCTAGTCGCCTGGACCTCATGCCGCACATGCAGGTCTTCTATCCTGCCGAGACCAAGGGCCAGCTCTATATTCCCATGGTCAACAACGTCATGCTTGTGGGCTGCGTCATCGTGGTGCTGCTGTTCCAGAGCTCGGCGCACATGGAGGCCGCCTACGGCTTGGCGATCACCCTGACCATGATGTGCACGACGCTGCTGCTCTTCTTCTACTTGCATGTTGATCGCGGCCTTAAGGTCGCCCCGTATATCTTCGTTGCGTTCTTCCTCATGCTCGAGGGCTTCTTCTTTGTGAGCTCGCTTACCAAGTTCTTCCACGGTGGCTATTTCACCATTCTGATGGCCATGCTCATCATGGGCATCATGGTGTGCTGGTACAACGGCACGGCGGTCGAGCAGCGCCAGTTTACGCTGCTGCCACTGCGCAGCTACCTGCCACAGCTCAAGCGCCTGCGCGACGACGACCGTTACGAGCGCCTGAGCGACAACATCGTGTATCTGACCAAGGACACCCATACTGACTACATCGACCGCGACATCGTCTACTCGATTCTGGACAAGCATCCCAAGCGCGCCCGCGCCTGGTGGTTCGTGAACGTCGAGACCATGGACGAACCGCATACCTTTGCCTATTCGGTCGAGACGTTCGGCACCGACTACGTGTTCCGCGTGCATCTGTACCTGGGCTACAAGATCAACCAGCGCGTCAATGCCTACCTGCGTCAGGTTGTTCAGGACCTGGCTGCCACCGGCGAGCTGCCGCCGCAGACGCATGACTACTCGGTCTACAAGGATCCGGGTAACATCGGCACGTTCAAGTTTGTCCTGATCCGTAAGCTTCTGGCGCCCGAGAGCGACGTGGAGCCCAGCGAGCGCACGGCCATCACGCTCAAGTACATCATCCGCCGCGCCGCCGGCACGCCTGCACGCTGGTACGGCCTGGAGAACTCCAACGTGAGCTTTGAGTACGTGCCGCTGTTTACCAAGTTCAAGGCCGTGAACAAGATGCATCGCCTGGCTCCCAACGAGCGCCCGTAGGCGCCGACAGGTTGCATGGAGTTGGTTTTCGATGGACAAGATTGAGGCCGGGGAGGCAAACATGGATACAAAGGCGCTCGATGGCCGCGAGGCGGTGGTCGAAATGGTGCGTGAGGCGCGCGCCGACGCCGCCGAAGATCGGTTCTTTACGAATCGCGCCAACATGGACATGGCCGACCGCGTGATCTCGATCGTGGCGCTGGTATTTGGAGTGGTGTGCGTGTGTGCCCTGCTCGCGCACGTGCTGTTTGTCTAGCGGCTGCCGGTCGTAGAAGGCTTTACACTTAGAACCACCACGAGGGAAAACCACCACAAAGGTGCCTGTCCCTTTGTGGTGGTTTTTGTTTTTGAGAGAGGGGCGGGTCGCTGATGGACGTCCGTACGGACGGCGATATTGCCGATAGCTTTTGGTGGCGGCGCACATCGCTGACGCGCCGCACTCCTCTGTATGACGCCTGCGTATCGGCGGGGCTGCTGGTCGCAGCGACGATTGTGGGCGCGCTGCTCGACCATCCGGGTCTCGCGCCGAGCATCATGATCGTCTATGTGTTCGCCGTTCAGCTGTGCGCGTTCTTTACCTGGAGTCGCCTGTATTGCTTGCTGAGCTCGGCTGCCGCCGTGGCGCTCTACAACTTCTTGTTTGTCGACCCGCGCTACTCGCTGTCGCTTATCGACCGCGTCTATCCCGGCATGTTCTTCATCATGTTCGTGGTCTCGCTTGTGTCGAGCTCGATTGCGTTGGCCCTGCGCCGCGCCTTGGCGCAGGCTGCCGCCAGCGACCGTCGCACGCATATGGTGCTCGAGACTAACCGCATGCTGCAGCGGTGCGCCGACCAGCAGCAAATTATCCATGCCATGGCAACGCAGCTGGCGCGTCTTTCGGGCTGTCCGGTCGTGTGGTACAGCGCCGACGCCGACGATGATGACCTGCTGCCGCGTGCGACATACACGGCCGTGGGCGATGCCGCGCCGGTGCACGAGCTGGCGCCGCAGATGCCGCCGCGGCTCTCGGCGTCCGCCTATGTGGGAACGCCGCTCGATGCCACCTATGGCGGCTCGGCGTTTTATGGCATCTACCTGACGGTCCGTACGGGTGACGGCTTCGTGCGCTCGGGCGACCCCGCCTCGGTGGTGGGCGTGCTGGCTATCGTTGCCGAGCCCGACGTGCTGACGCACGAGGAGCGGACACTTGCCGATGCCATCGTGAGCGAAGGCGAGCTGGCACTCGATCGCGCCCGCGCCATGGAGGCCCGCGAGGAGGCGGCGGTGCTCGCCAAAAACGAGCAGCTGCGCGCCAACCTGCTGCGCTCCATCTCGCACGACCTGCGCACGCCGCTCACCAGTATTTCGGGCAATGCCGATGTGCTGCTCGACCAGGGCTCGACCGGCACCGCCGTGCTCGATAGCCAGACGCGCCGCGGCATGCTTCTGTCCATTCGCTCGGATGCGCAATGGCTCAACGCCACCGTCGAGAACCTGCTCGCCATCACCAAGCTCGAGGGCGGCGGTATGCGCCTGTCGACCACGCTCGAGCTCATGGACGATATCGTCGAGGAGGCGCTGCGCCACGTGAACCCTGCCGTGCGCGAGCACGACCTTAAGGTGGTGGCGTGCGATGAGCCGGCGCTCGTCAACGTCGATGCGCGCCTGATGGTGCAGCTGGTGGTCAATCTGGTGAACAACGCCATCACCTATACGCCCGCAGGCTCGCATATCATGATTTCGATTAGCGTCGACGATGGACGCGTGGCGTGCTCGGTGGCCGATGATGGTCCGGGCATCGCACCCGAGGACCGCGAGCGGATCTTTGAGTCGTTCTATACCGCCAACCATGGTCTGGCCGACAGCCATCGCAGCGTGGGCCTGGGTCTTTCGCTCTGCCGCTCCATTGCGCTGGCACATGGCGGTAGCATAGAGGTTGCCGCGGCGGATCTGCACGGCTCAGTCTTTACGATTGAACTTCCCGCCGCCGACGTTTCGTTTGATAAGGAGTAGCGCTGTGCCGAACTCTGCCGTGAAACCGCTCATCTTGGTCGTTGAGGACGACCCCGCCGTTCGCAATCTTATCGTTGCCGCGCTCGAGGCGCACGGCTTGCGCCATATGGCCGTGGAGACCGCCCATGCCGCCATCGCCGCTGCCTCGTCGCAGGCGCCGAGCATCGTGCTGCTCGATCTGGGCCTGCCCGATATGGACGGCGTCAAGGTGGTGGAGTCGGTGCGCGCATGGTCGGGCATGCCGATCATTGTGGTCTCGGCGCGCAGCGAGGATGCGGACAAGATTCGCGCACTCGATGCCGGTGCTGACGACTACCTGACCAAGCCGTTTTCGGTCGAGGAGCTGCTCGCGCGCATTCGCACGACGCTCAGGCGCCTTTCGTATGCACAAACGGGCGGTGTTGCCTCCGAGGGCTCGTTCGATACCGGTGAGCTGCATATCGACTTTGATGCCGGCATTGCCACGATGGATGGCGAGGAACTGCATCTGACGCCGATCGAGTACAAGCTCCTGTGCCTGCTGGCACATAACGCCGACAAGGTACTGACGCACCAGTTTATCCTGCACGAGATTTGGGGTACGGCAACTAAGAGCGACCTAGCGAGCCTGCGTGTCTTTATGGGCACGCTGCGCAAGAAGATCGAGTCCGACCCCGCGCATCCGCGCTATATCCAAACGCACGTAGGCATTGGCTACCGCCTAGTCACCCAAGGCTAGATCGCCAACCACCATCCCAATATGAGTTGCGGTGAAATACGGACTGTTTTGCCTAATTCCAGGCAAAACAGTCCGTATTCCACCGCAACTTTGTTATTTGCCCTTGGGCTTGCTGGCGTAGAACTTCTTCTTTTTGGGCTTGCCGGCGGAGTCAGGCTTGCCGTTGCCGCGCGGCCCCCGGTCGCCTGCCTGCGCGTGCGCGGGCGCCGTTGCGCGAGGCTTGCGGGCTTCGGGGTTGCGCAGCTCCTCGACGCGCTCGGCAATTTCCTCGGCGCTAAAGCCGACTTCGGCCATGGCGTCCTCGATGGGCAGGCGGCGCACGATGTAGCAGTGGTGCACCTTCTGGTTGCGCGCGAAGTCCTCGGGGATGGTCTGCGCCGTAATGTCCTCCAGCACCACGCCCGCGCGGGCGAGCTTGCGCGTTTCGGGGCGGAAGCCGCGCAGGTTGCAGCTAAAGATGGCATGGCCGCCCTGCGCGAGCAGGCGCGATACGCCAGCCAAAAGCTCAACATGGTCGCGCTGGACATCCCAGGTGCGGCGGCCCATCTTGGACGAGTTCGAGAACGTGGGCGGGTCGACAAAGATCAGGTCCCAGCGGTTGCGCGTCTGGCGCTGGTCGCGAATCCAGGCGAGCACGTCGTCGCGCACAAAATGATGCTGAGGCCCCACAAAGCCGTTCTGGCGCATGTTGCGCTCGGCCCAGTCCAGATAGGTATTGGAGAGGTCGACCGTCACGGTCTCCTCGACGCCGCCATCGGCCGCGTAGCAGGTGGCAGTGCCGGTGTAGGCAAACAGATTGAGGAAGCGGCGCGCCTGCTTGGCGTGCTCGCGCACCAGGTTGCGGGTGACGCGGTGGTCCAAGAAGATGCCGACGTCCAGGTAGTCGTCAAAGTTGACGGCAAAGGTGAGGCCGCCCTCTTCGATGAGCGGCAGGCGACGACGCGCGATATTGGCGCGCTCGCCCGAGCCGCCCTTGCCGGCGCCCTGCTTGCCGTACTGCGAGCCGCCGCGCGAACGCATGCGGGCCTTGGCGTGCACATGCTCGGCGGGAACATCTAGGATGCGCGGCGCGATGGCCAGAATGTCGAGCATACGGGCCTGGGCCAGTGCGGGGTCGATGGTCTTGGGCGCGGCGTATTCGGCGATGACGAGCCAGCGGCCCGGCGTCTGCGGGCAACCCTCGTACAGGTCGATAGCGGCGGAGTAGTCGGGCAGGTCGGCATCGTAGACGCGGTAGCAGCTCACGCCCTCGCGCCTGGCCCACTTGCGGCGCAGACGGGCATTCTTGCGCAGGCGGTTGGCGAACTGCTCGGACTCGGGGATGAGCACGGGCAGTGGCTTGCCGTCGCCCAGGTCGAGCATGGCGGCAGGCTCGGGCATGGCGGAAACGGCGGCTTCATCGTTGACTTCGTTGGCATCCGCAGCCTCGGCCTCGGCATCCGCACTGGTCGCAGCCTCAAACGCTGCGGCGGCGTGGTCGAGCGAAAGCCAGACTTCGACGGTCGCCTCTTCGTTGTTGGGCATGACGGCGATCGAGCGCTCGGGCTCGGTGTGGAGCGCGCGAGCCAGCAATCCGTCGCGGGTGAGCGCGGCGACCGGCGCCGCGGCAAGCTCGGGCGCGCGGCGCAACTCGCCGATGAGCGTCATGGTGTCATGCATGAGCGAAAGCGGTGTCTCGGTCGTATCCGCGACCACGGCGGCGCCGGCGACAGCGCCCGCGTGGTCCAGTACGGTGGCGGACTTGGCGGCGCAAAAATCGACAAAGCGCTTGTAGCCGGCACATTTAACCATGCGCTCAGCGGTCTTGCGGGCGGCGGGGTCAACATCCACGGCCACGATGCGCGCCTGGCGCTCGCGCGCTGCCGCCTCGCGCTCGCGCGCCTCGGCAAGCAGCTGCTCCCACAGGGCGGCATCGTGCAGCTGCCAGCCCTCAAAGCCCCAGCGCTCGCGTGTGGCGCCCGGGGCGCGGTCGGTCAGAATGTTCACGGCCTCCAGCAGCAGACCGCCGCCGGCGCACGAGGCATCGATCAGCGTGGGAAGGGCTTCGTTCTCGTAATCGTCGGCCGTCAGCTCGCGCTCGCATAGTGCGGTCCAGCCGACCTGCGCCAGCACCAGGGCGGCGTAGTCGGGGCGCAACACGTGTGCGCCCTCGCCGGCACGAGTCGCAGCGGGCGGCAGGCGTTTGAACAGCGGGTCGCCCGAAAGGTCCAGGCTGATGCTCGCGCGGCGCTGACGCAGCGAAAGCAGTAGGTGAACATCGGGGTCGGCGGCATCGACGTCGGCGCGACGGCCCGTGGTCTCGGCAAGACGGTCGCACAGCGCGTCCTTGGCGCGCAGGGCCGAGAAGCGCGTGTTGCGCAGCTGCTCGGTCACGCCGCGGGCGGTGATGGCGATGGTAGCGCCCGGGTGAACGATGCTTTCCCAGGCGATGTCGTAAACGCCGTCGTACAACTCATCGGCATCCTGCGCCTCAAAGCGCCCAAGCACTACAAACACGCGGCTGGCCAGGCGCGACCACAGACAGGCGCGGTAACCTTCTTCGAGCTCGCCCTCAAATGTAGCGCGGCCCTTCAGGCGGCGGACATGCGAAAGCCCGAGGCGTTTAAGCTCATCGGCGAGTGCGGACTCAAAGCCCTCGGGGCAGCTTGCGTAAAATTCCATGGGTGACCTCTCTGGTTGCGTCGCTCCATTATATGATGGATGCTTCGTTTGCCCTTATCCTCGAAAGGAACCCATATGATTGATGCGTGTCCCGAACCCGCTGTGCTCTTTTTTGACGTGGACGGCACGCTGACGTCGTTCGATCCCGACGATATGACCGATAAGGACTTCAATGCAATCCATCCGTCGAAGGCCGTTGTCGATGCATTTGGTCGCCTGCGCAATGCGGGTCACCAGGCATTTATCTGCACGGGTCGCCCCTTGTGGCTGATTGCCGATGGCCTGCGCGCGCTGAATCCGGCGGGTATCGTTGCCATGGCGGGGGCCACGCTCGAGGTCGAGGGCCGCGTGGCACACGAGGACTGCATTGACGAGGACATTGTTGAGGAGCTCGCGCGTCGCATTACTGTGGCGGGCGGCGAGGCGTTGTTCGAGACGAACGGTGCCACCTATTCACTTGAGCCAGTTGGTGTCGAACAGTCATTTCTGCTAGGCGCCGGCGTGGTGCATGGCACCGACCAGATGCGCGTCGATGGCCGCTTGCGCGTAGGCAAGGTGTGCATTAACGCGTACGACCTGGCTCGCGTAGCCAACGATGACGGCTTTATCGAGCGCGAGTTTGAGCTGTGCAACACCGGTGGTCAGAATCGCGAGCTGAGCCCCAAGGGCATCGACAAGGGCGTGGGCGTGGCGCGAGCGCTGGAATACCTGGGTCGCACCGGCAACGCGCGCACCTTTGGCTTTGGCGATTCCGGCAACGATCTGGGTATGCTCGCCGCCGTCGAGACGGCTGTAGCCATGGGCAACGCCATGCCCGAGGTCAAGGCAGTCGCCGACTACGTGACCGACGATGTCGCACACGATGGCACCGTCACAGCGATGCAACATTTCGGCCTCATCTAATGAATCTCGCCTTCTGACGTTTGCTTAAACTGCGACTCTTTGCGTTTGCATGCTCAATCGATTTATCAATCCAAACACTGAGGTGTTTATACCGTTCGCCGAGAAGATGAAAACCCGCAGCTCACGCCTTGATAAACGTAGGTAAAGTGTTTAGCAGTTTATCGCCCATGTGCAAGCGAAAGGAATCAGGCAGATGGCAATCAAGGTGTTCGCTGACGGTGCAAACCTCGAGGGCATGCTCGACATGTACGAGAACGGCAACGTTCAGGGTTTCACGACCAACCCGTCCCTTATGAAGAAGGGCGGCGTGACGGATTACCGCGCGTTTGCCAAGGAGGTCCTGGCCCACATCACCGATGTGTCCGTCTCGTTTGAGGTCTTTGCCGACGACGTCGAGACCATGGAGGTCGAGGCCCGCGAGATCGCTACCTGGGCCGAGAACGTCTACGTCAAGATTCCGTGCGTGACTACCAAGGGCGAGTCCACCGCCGAGCTGGTGCGCAAGCTTTCGGCCGATGGCATCAAGGTCAACGTCACCACCATCTTTACGCCTACGCAGGTCGACGAGATGGTCGAGGCCGTTGATGCCGAGACGCCGTCCATCATCTCGCTCTTTGCCGGCCGTATCGCTGACACCGGCGTCGATCCCATTCCGTTTATGACGGAGTCGGTGAAGAAGGCCGCCGCCAAGCCCAACTGCGAGGTCCTGTGGGCGTCCACGCGTGAGCTTATCAATATTTACCAGGCGGAAGGATGCGGTTGCCAGATCATCACGGTGCCCAACAGCATCCTGGCCAAGCGTAAGAACATCGGCCGTGACCCGTACGAGGTCTCGCTCGATACCGTGCGCGGTTTTGCCAAGGATATCGCCTCGCTCGGTTTCCATATCCTGCCGTAACGCGAACGCTGGCTACATCGCGGGTTGTTCGCCCCGGCCTTTCCTTTCCCTATCGCTCACGCGCTTCGCGAGGGTCGCGCTAGGCAAAGGAAAGGCCGGGGCTGCCGACACGAACTTGCCGGTAGGTTGGTGATAGGCTTCCATATCCTGCCGTGGACAAAGGTACCCCCGCCTGCGCCGTGCAAAATTGAGAGTATTCAGCAAGGTAAAGGCTTTTACCAGCTGGGTGAAGCATGGAACAGCCCCCGTTTTGGCTCTGATGACGCTAAAACGGGGGCTGTTTCTTGCTTTTTCGTCTCTGAGGGGCATCCGGAACGGTGGAATTTGCAGAATACTCGCGATTTTGCACGTCGCGAGAGGGGGGACCCTTGCTTGGCGGTTTACTTCCCCTGCACCATGGTGAGGGAGATCTTCTTGCGGTCGCGATCGACCTTTTCAACCCACACCTTGACCGTGTCACCGACGCGTACCACGTCGCTGGGGTGCTTGACGAAGCGGTTGGCCAGCTTGGAGATGTGCACGAGGCCGTCCTGGTGCACGCCCACGTCGACGAAGGCGCCAAAGTCGACGACGTTGCGCACCGTGCCCTTGAGTTCCATGCCGGGCTCCAGGTCGTCGATCGAAAGCGCCGAGCGGCTAAAGACTACCTCGGGCGCGTCGTCGCGCGGGTCGCGACCGGGCTTTTTGAGCTCGTTGACGATGTCGATGAGTGTGAGGGTGCCGCAGTCCAGGTCGCTTGCCAGCGCCGAGATGCTGCCCAGGCGGCGCTCGATGTCGGGCACGCCGCCGCGGCTGAGCTCGCTTGCCGCAACGCCGCCACGCTCCAGGACGGCCGTGGCCACCTCGTAGCTTTCGGGGTGGACGCTTGTCGCGTCGAGCGGGTTTTTGCCGCCGCTGATGCGCAGGAAGCCCGCGGCGTTGAGATATGCCTTGGGTCCCAGCTTGGGGACCTTCTTAAGCTGACGGCGATCGGTAAAGGCGCCGTTTTCCTCGCGGTATGCCACGATGTTCTTGGCCACGCTCGGCGTAATGCCCGATACGTATCCCAGCAGGCTTGCGCTTGCGGTGTTGACGTCGACGCCCACGCGGTTAACGACGTCCTCCACCACGTGGCCCAGGGTGCGTGAAAGCTCGGCCTGGTCAAGGTCGTGCTGGTACTGGCCAACGCCGATGGACTGGGGCGGAATCTTGACGAGCTCTGCCAGCGGGTCTTGCAGGCGGCGGCCCAGGCTCATGGCGCCACGTACGGTGACGTCCAGGTCGGGATATTCCTGGCTGGCGAGCTCGGAGGCGGAGTACACCGACGCGCCCGCCTCGTTGACGATGGTGTAGCGAAGGCTGGGCGCCTGCTCGGCAATAAACTCCGAGACGACTTCCTCGGTCTCGCGGCTGGCGGTGCCGTTGCCGATGACGATGGTGTTGACGCTGTCCTTCTTGACGAGGCGGGCGAGCTCGCGCTTGGTGCCGGCGACGTCGTGGCGCGGCTTGGTGGGGTAGACCACGCCGTGGTCGAGTAGCTTGCCGGTCTCGTCCATGACGGCGACCTTGCAGCCGGTACGGTAGCCCGGATCGAGCGCGAGCACGCGGGCGCCGCGTACGGGGCGTGCCGAGAGCAGGCCTTCGAGATTCTTGGCAAAGACGTTGATGGCCTCGGTCTGGGCGCGAACGGTGAGTTTGGCGCGGGCCTCGCGCTCCAGCGAGGGGGCCATGAGGCGCTTGTAACCGTCAGCGATGGCGGCATTAAAGACGGGAGCAAACACGCCCTGGCGACGGGGCCAGCGGCTGCCGAGGCGTGCCGTAGCGGCAGCGCCGTCGACGTTCACGCGCACGCGGAGCTTGCCCTCACGCTCACCGCGGTCGATAGCCAGCACACGGTGGTTGGGGATGCGACGCAGCGGCTCATCATAGCTGTAGTACGGCTCGTAGGGGGTCTTCTCGGCGGGGTCGGTGGCCTCGACGACGATGTCGGCGGTGTTTTGCGTAAAGGCGCGCAGGTCGGCGACGTTCTCGGGGTCCTCGGCCACCGTCTCGGCCACGATGTCCGCCGCGCCGGCGAGCGCCTTTTCGGGCGTGTCGAAGCCGGCCTCCTCGTTGACGTATGCCGCGGCGGCGTCGAGCGCGCTGCCCTTGGCCGAGGCCTGCATGATGATCATGTTGGCGAGCGGCTCCAGGCCGGCCTCGCGGGCCTTCTGCGCGCGGGTCATGCGCTTTTTGCGGTAGGGCTTGTAGAGGTCCTCGACACGCTGGAGCTGTGTGGCCTCGCGAATCTGTTGCTCGAGTTCGGGCGTGAGTTTGCCCTGGGCGCCGATGAGCAGAATGACGTCCTCTTTGCGCTGCTCAAGATTACGCAGGTAGGACAGGCGCTCGTCGAGCGCGCGCAGGGCGACATCGTCCATGCCGCCCGTGGCTTCCTTGCGGTAGCGCGAGATAAAGGGAATGGTGTTTCCCTCGTCGATGAGCTTGACGGCCGCCTCGACGTTGGCGGCCTTAAGGTTGAGCTCGCGCGCGAGCTGGGCGATAAGATCCATGGGACTCCTTGCGTTTGAGGTGCGTTTGCAGCACAGAGCTACCAAGGATACCACCTGCCACTTCGCTCAAAAAAGACTGTTTTGGCGCGGAACCACGAAAGCGGCCTATCTACTACGTTTGAACCGTGTGGGTCGACCATCCCCCGGTTTTCCGAAAATGCGCAAGCCGTTTACCTGCGGTTTTTATTTCGCGAAATTCGGTATGGATGAGGGTGATTGGTTAAACGTAGTAGATAGGCACATTTCGTGGCGAACGAATCAAGCTAAGGTGCAAAAAGTCCCCCGTCCCAGAAAAATCATTGGCAACGTAGCAAAATGCCCCGCGGGCAGGAGGCTGCTCGCGGGGCAAAGAAGAGGGGCTTATTTGTGGCGGACCGAGGGGCCCGGCATGGGGTTTCTGCCGCGGCCTGTCCTAAGGTGCTACAGCTCGACGAGCTGGCCGGTCTCGGCGGCCTCCTTGATGGCGTTGAGAAGCGTGAGCGTCTTGACGTTATCGGCGGGGGTCACGACGGGCTCGACCTCACGGCGGACAACCTTCACAAAGTGCTTGAGCTGCATCTTGTGCGGCAGCACCGGGTCCACGGCCGGAATCTCCATCTGCAGCGGCTTGTGCCAGTTGGAGGCGCCGTCGTAGGAGAACTGGTGCAGGCGGGGCAGCGAAAGGGCGCCCAAGGTTCCGCCGATAAAGTAGGCGTCGGCGTCGAAGGGACGGTACTGCGGGTCCTCGCGAGCGGTGGCCTCCCAATTCCAGGGGCTGGCGGTGGCATCGGAAATGGTCATGCTCGCGAGCGCGCCGTCGGCAAAGCGGACGTTGACCACGGCGGAGTCCTCGGTCTCAAAACCGCGGGCGGCGCTGGACTGCATGCCCTGGACGGCGACGGGCTCGCCCAGCAGGTAGCGGAGCAGGTCGACGTCGTGCACCAGGTTGACCAGGATCGGGCCGGCACCCTTCTTGCGGCGCCACTCGACATCGAAGTACTCGTCGTTCTTATAGATCATGTAGTGGAAACTCGACACGGTGAGCTTGCCCAACTCGCCGGACTCGATGATCTCCTTGGCCTTGTTCACAAACGGGTTGTGGCGACGGTGCTGACCCACGAGCACGGGCACGCCGGCGGTCTCGGCCTCGGCGGCGAAGGCCTGGGCATCCTCGAGATCGTTGGAGATTGGCTTTTCGACCAGCGGCACGATGTTGCGCTTGATGGCCTCGCGGGCAACGCCCAGGTGCAGGTCGTTGGGGGTGGCGATGATGACGGCCTCGGGCTTGACCTCGTCCATCATCTGGGCGGGATCGGTAAAGAACGGCACGCCGGCGGCCTCGGCCGTGGCGCGGGCGCCCTCAAAGGCGTCGGCGATGGCGACGAGTTCGGCCTCGGGCTCCTCGGTGACAAAGCGGATGTGGTTGCGGCCCATGGCGCCGGCGCCGATAACGGCAATGCGGGCGGGGTTGAGCTCAGACATTTCGACTCCTTAATGCTGGTGGCTTGGAATGTGACAAAGGGACAGCCCCTTTGTCACATCGGTATAACTAGGCGGACTTCTTCTTGCTGTCGGAGACCATCATGTAGACGGTGAGTACGACGGCGATGGCGGCAATCACGATGGCGCCGTAGAAGGACTGCTGGTAGGCGGCGCTGCCGGCCTCGGCGTGATACAGCACAGCGGTGATGGGCTGGCTGATCCAGGTGGAAGCGGCATAGCCCAAGAACATGATGCCGTAGTTGACGCCGATGTTGCTGGTACCAAAGGCGCCACCGGTGAGCGGCGGGTAGATGACGAGCAGGGCGCCAAAGCTAAAGCCGAGCAGGGCGAGCGCAACAAAGAACATGCTCTGCGTAAAGCTCATCGACATGATGACGAGCGCGACGATGGTGACGACAAGGCTGATGAGCAGCGACTTGTAGGCGCCGAGCTTGTCGATGATCTGGCCGAAGGACAGGCGGCCGACCAGGTTGGCGCAGGTGTTGACGGAGACGACCACGCCGCCGAGGGCGACGGCCGCAGCGCTCGTGGGGTCGGCGAAGAGCTGGACGGCGGCGATGGAGGCAACCTTGCCCACGAGCAGGGTGCCCGCGGTGGCGGCAAAGGCGAAGGTGACGATGAGGACCCAGAAGCGCGGGGTCTTGACCATCTCGCCCGGGGTGAGGTCGCCGAAGGTGCCGGCGTGCGCGCCGCCCTTGGGGGCCTCGAAGCCCTCGGGCAGCCAACCGGCCTCGGGGGCCTTCAGGAACAGGGCGGAGGCGGCGATCATCACAAAGAAGATGACGCCGAGTGCCTTAAGGGCGCCAAAGATGCCCAGGCTCGGGATGAGCAGCGAGGCGAGCACCGGGGACAGCACGGCGGGACCGGCGGTCGAAGCGGCCAGGGTGATGCCGGAGGCGAGGCCCTTCTTGTCGATGAACCACTTTTGGCCGGTGGTGAGTGCCGGGTTGTAGCCCAGGCCGTTGCCGATGGCGGCGACGAGCGAGAACCACAGGTAGAACTGCCACGGCTCGGTGACGGTGCCGGACATGAACCAGCCCACGCCGTAGCACACGGCGGCAGCGATCACGACGTTGCGCGGGCCGATCTTATCGGAGATGCGGCCGGCGAAGATGCCCGTCACGGCCATGATGGTCTGAAAGACCGGGAAGGCCCAGGTAAGAGCGCTGGACCACTCGGGATAGACGGCGAGCAGGTTCTTGCTCACAACGGAATACAGCGCGATGGAGCTGATGAAGAACATGGTGACGCACGCGGCGGAAAGCACGACGGCGCGACCCTTGTTGGAGTTGGTGGAAGCCATTGGACTCTTTCTAATCGATGCGGGGAGGAGCGGGCGTCACCGCGAGCCTCCCTGTTGGGCTGGCTTACTGGTCAGTCGGCTTTGCGACGCCGGACTCATCGGACCAAAGCTCGACACCCTTGTTCTTGAGGTAGTTGTCGGCAAAGGCTCGGCGACCGCCGGGCTTGGCGGTGAGGTCGCCCATCATATTGGAGAAGCCGCCATCGACCTTGATGGCGTCGCCGGTGGTAAAGTCCGAGCGCTTGGACGCCAGGAACATGACGGCGTTGGCGATATCGCTGACCTCGCCGATGCGGCGCGTGGCGATGAGGCGGCTGCGGCTCTTCTCGACCTCGGGGTCGGCGTAAAAGCTCGCCGACATGGGGGTCTTGACAAAGCAGGGCTCGACGCAGTTGGAGCGCACGCCGTAAGGGCCCCACTCGGCGGCGAGCATCTTGGACATCATGTTGACGCCCGCCTTGGTGGAGCTGTACACGCCCGAGAACGTCTCGGGGGAGTGGCTAGCGACGGTCGAGATGTGCACCAGGCGGCCCTGGCCGGCCTTGATCATCTCGCGACCAAAGCGCTGCGAGGTGATGAAGTAGCCGGTGAGGTTGACGTTGAGCACCTGCTCCCAGTCGCTCAGCGGCAGGTCCTCCATGGCGGCGAAGCGCAGGATGCCGGCGGTGTTGACGAGAACGTCGACGCGGCCGAACTCGGCGATGGTGGCGTCGACGGCGGCCTGAACCTCGGCCTCGTCGGTGGCGTTCATCTTGTAGCCCTCGGCGTGGATGCCAAACTCGGCGGCGAGGTCGGCGGCTGCGGCCTTGACCTTCTCCTCGTCCAGGTCGAGCAGGACGACATTGGCGCCGTTGCGGGCGAACTCGCGGCAAATCTCGGCGCCCATACCGCCGAGCGCGCCAGTCACGGCGCAGACATCGCCCTCGAGCTTAAGCCAATTGCTCATAGGAACTTCCCTTCTTGTGCCTCCCTGTGGGTCGCTCCCATTAACCGACCCACGTGGTTTTCGCTGGTTATCGTATGCTTAGCGTTCGCGCAGGTGAATTGCATATTTGTTAGAATGGCGTTAACCGTAGGTTTACACTGTGCATTGAGGTTTGTTCGCAATTGAGCGTGTGACCTGCGAAAACGACCCCCTGCGGCGCTGTGGGCCCGCGCGTGCGAAAACGGGAGATTGACGTGTACGATCGACGACTTGACGCTATTTCGGCCGCCGCGGAGCTGGGAAGTTTCTCGCGTGCCGCGGCAAAGCTGCGCGTGTCGACCCCGGCGCTCGTCAAACAGGTGTCGGGGTTCGAGGCCGAGTTTGGCATCACGTTGTTCGAGCGCTCGCACTCGGGCGTCAAGGTGACGCCGGCGGGCGCGCTGTTGGTGGACGACGCGCGCTCGATTATGCGCCAATCCGAGGATGCGTTGCGCCGCGCCCGGCGAGCGGCGGGCGATGGCGGTGCGGTGCGCCTGGGCGTATCGATGATGTGCCCGGGGCGCCACACGCTCGCGCTGTGGCCGCAGGTGCACGACATGGAGCCGCGCTTGCGTTTTGAGATTGTGCCGGTGGGGGACCTTTACGATGAGCGCGAGACCGTCATGCGAGGTCTGGGGCGCGAGGTGGATGTGGTGCAGTCGAGTTTTTCGACCCCGCGCTGGGGTGATGCCTGCCAAAAGCTCCGCATTGTCAACGTGCCGTTTTATATCGACCTGCCGCGCACGAGCCCGCTGGCACGCAAGAACCGTATTTCGATCGCCGACTTGGAGGGTATGCGTCTGCGCGTACTGCGCCACGGCAACGACGCCATGGACAGCCTGCGCATTGACCTTTTGGCCGACGGCGGCGTGGACGTGATCGACGTGGATAGCTTCGACTTTGCGCTCTTTAACGAAGCCGAGGAAAAGGGCGACGCGGTGCTCACCTGCGGCGCATGGTCGGGTGTGCACCCGGCCTTTGTGGGCGTGCCGTTCCTATGCGGCCGCGAGGTGCCGGTCTTCTTGCACTACCCGCTCGAGCCCACCCTCCAAGTACAAAAATTCGTCAACGCCATGGCCCAACTCCTCAACTAGCTCATTTGGCGCGGGTAGTCTTTTTGGGACGGGGCTTTTTTAGCTACTTTCGCCGCCCTGCCTGCGCACCCTCAAAGTAGTCAAAAAGCCCCGTCCCAAAAAGACTAACAAAACGAGGCCCTGGCCAAACGGCCAGGGCCTCACTAACTTTTATTCCGTTCTAAACGACGGGCTGACTGCGCGCAGGAGGGTGCCCCGGGGCGGCGGGGTATTTCCTCCGCGCGCAGTTTCGCAGCGAAGCGAGAATGTTTGAGCATGGGATGATATATAGGGGCCTCCCGCAGGTAAGCGGACATAAAGACGCTAGCGGATATGCGCGGGTTTTCCGCCCCAGTAGAAGCGGCAAAAGGCTCTTTTGCGCTTTTGGGGCTTGCCTACAAGTTCCATGGTTGCGATGGCGATATCCTCGGCTGCGCGTGGTCGGCGCAGTACTTCGCCATTGATGAGCAGTGCCTTGAGCGACTCCGGATGATCGTGGAGATGGCGCAACGTCACGATGAGTTCGCGTGCGGTGGTGACATGCATGCTGGCGCCCATGCCGGTGAGCATGGTGGTGTTGGCCTTTTCCTGGCCATAGGACTTTCCTAGCAGAATCATCGGCAGGTGTGCGCACAGGCATTCGGTAACGGTGAGTCCGCCCGATTTGAGAATTGCCAGGTCGCAGCCGTGCATGAGCGCTGCCATGTCATCGACATAGTCAAGAACCGTGACGTTCTCGAGTTTCATGGCATCGAAGAGCGTTTTGAGGCGAGTGGCATATTCGGCATCCTTGCCCGGCAAAAAGACAAAGTGCATGTCCTCGAAACTGCGCAGGAAGGGGAGGGTGCGGTCCATCTCCGCGCGAAAGCGAACGTACGGTTGAGGCAAACTGGCGCCGGCCATTACCAGCACAATGGTCTTGCCGGTGGGGAGATTGAACTTCTCAAGTTCTTCCTCGCGATTGTAGCCCGTATCAAACCCAGCGCGAATGGGGATGCCCGTAATGCGGATCTTGGCCTCGGGAACCTTACGGGGGCGAAGTGTCTCGGCCATAAACTCGTTTGCCACGCAGAAGAGGTCGGTGTCCTTATGGGGCCACCAACCCTCGACCTCGTAATCGGTCGGCACGCAAATGACGGGATAGTCGATGCCCGTAATGACGCGCGCACCAACGGCAACGTTGGCTGCCGTGATATGCGTGGCTATCACGGCAATGGGCCTGCGAGTCCGAACGTATTCGTTAAATGCGGGGAACATGATGCGCGACCATGCCGTGCCACCGCCCCAAAGCAGGTGTCCGGTAAGGGTATAACGCCAGGTCAAGTCATAAATTGGGCGCGTGGCGCCGGTAAACGAAGCGGCCGTTTTGTTGCCGTCGAATTTTATGCGTCCAAAATCAAGGATATCGAGCACGTCAATCTCAACATCTTCGGGGATGCTATTGGTGCCGCGGATGAGGTCGAATGCCTGCGCAATCGCATTTGCGGCGGCCTTGTGGCCCGAGCCGACCGAGGCGTGCACGATGGTCACGAGAGGTTTTTGTTGAGCCAAGAGCGTGGTTTGCTCCGATTGGGGAGTGCTGTGCGTGGGCAGGGGAGCGTCATTGCTCGTCTGCGTTTGATCCATCGATAACTCCCCTTCATCTTTGTTTCGCAAGGAATCATTGTAGTGCATGAGTGTCACGTTCGTCTAAATTTGGGTAAGAGCGCAAAGAACGTCAATGTTTCGACGAGAGGACATTCCATGACTACCGATCAGCCGATTGATGTTGCGATTATCGGTGGCGGCCCTGCGGGCTATGCTGCAGCCATTTACGCGGCGCGTGCCAACCTAACGACGACCGTGATAGAGCAAGGCATGTCGGGAGGACAGATCGCCACAACCAATGAGGTCGAGAATTATCCGGGCATTCCGCTCTTGAGCGGTGCCGAGCTTGGCGAGCGTTTTCAGCAACATGCAGAGGGCCTGGGAGCGCAGGTTACGTGGAGCATGGCGACGGGCATCGAGTACGATGCCGATACAGCGCTGTTTACGGTGCATCACGATACGGGCGATACGCTG
Organism: uncultured Collinsella sp.; assembly: GCA_938023905.1. Taxonomy (GTDB): domain Bacteria; phylum Actinomycetota; class Coriobacteriia; order Coriobacteriales; family Coriobacteriaceae; genus Collinsella. Next base: position 32,805 of record CALJCO010000010.1, read on the forward strand.
GCCTCGAGCGTTATCGCTTGCATGGGTGCCACGCCGCGATTTGCTGGTTTTGTTGGCGAGGATACGTATCGCGGTCGTGGCGTTTCGTACTGCGCGACATGCGACGGCATGTTCTTTCGTGGTAAGCAGGTCTTTGTCATCGGCGGCGGCAATGCTGCCTGCGAGGAAGCCCTGTTCTTGTCAGAAATTGCCAGCAGCGTGACCATCGTCTTGCGCCGCGATCAGTTCCGTGCCCCCGATGGCGTGGTTCAAAAGGTGCTCGCAAAAGATAATATTTCAGTTAGGTACCAAACTAGTATTGTGGAACTATCGGGCGAGGCCATGCCGACGACTATCACATTTAAGGACAACGCCACCGGTGAAACCTATTCCGAGTCCTTCGATCCTGGTTCGTTTGGTATCTTTGTCTTTGCTGGCACGCAGCCCCATACCGAGCTTGTAGAACATCTGGCGGATCTGGCGCCCGACGGCGGCATTGTGACCGACGAATCAATGGTCACCCGCACGCCTGGCTTATTTGCTGCCGGCGATATCCGTTCTAAGCGATTACGCCAAGTTGTGACCGCCGTTTCGGACGGAGCCATAGCAGCTACCAGCGCATACGCTTTCCTACGCGGATAAGTACGATAATATATCTTATGTAAGGTTGCTATCTTTACACAAAGTGGTTGGACGGTGCATCAATGTGCTGTCCAACCACTTTTACTTGGCGACTATGTGTTATGCAAAACTAGATAACCTAGAATACAATATAGAAAACGAACGGAGGCCTCTTATGAACCACGTTAAACATGTTATCCCGATGTCCGATACGTCGGTCAGCATTAAGCCTGAGGATATTCAGCCGACGGTTCTGCCGGATGCATTTATTCAGTCCGATATGGTGGGTAAACTCAACGCGTTGAGCCTGCCACGCTATGACCAGCTGCCCAACGTAACGCTCTATCGCGATCAGGTTATTGAATATGTTGCACTGTGGATGGAGCCGCTTTCGATTTGCGTAGAGCAGCCCGTTATTACGCCATCGATGATCAATAACTACGTGAAGGTCGGCCTCGTTCCTGCTCCAGTTAAAAAGCAGTATGGCCGTGAGCAGATTGCGCGTCTCATCGCCATTTGTATCTTTAAGCAGGTGCTGCCCATCGCTGCGGTTCAGGCACTCTTTAATATTCAGCGCTTGAGCTACGACGCTCCGACGGCTTTCGATTATGTTGTCGATCAGCTCGAGGCATCGATTCGTGCGGCGTTTTCTGTTGAGCAGACTCCCGTGCCCGATACCGCACATCAGGTTACGCGCGAATCGCTGCTCGTGCGCAGTGCGGTATCGTCCTTCGTTTCGAAGGCGTATCTGATGAGCTATCTCAAGTTCAATGGGTTTAATAGCTAACCGAGGTATAAGACGGGCGGGATAAAGAGCCAATGGCTCCTTATCCCGCCCGTACGTTTGTCTAGTTGGATTTTATCGGCCCGACGCCACGCCCATACCGTAGCCGATAATGAGGCCGTGCATCTCGGCATAGTATGAATCTAGCCCGTTACAGGGCATGATAATCGTCTTGGAGCCGGGCCAATGCTCCACAATGCGGCTGGCAAGCGCCTGAGCGCCCGCCTCATTCTCGACATGGTCGATAACGACCTCGCCGCCGGTAAAGCCTTCGGCCTCCATGGTGTCGACAATCTTGGTGAGCATCTTCTTTTCGCCGCGGGTGTGCCCAACGAGTTCAATTTTGCCCGCTTCGCTCGCCGTGCCCAAAATGCGGATATTGAGCTTGTTAGCAATAACGCCGGCCGCCTTAGGGATACGTCCGGCCTTCGCAAGGTTTTCGTAATTGCACAAACTAAAGAGGATCTTGCTCTGCTGCTCCAAGCTATCGAAGTAGGCGCAGGCGCCCTCAAAGGAGGTATCCGGGTTGCTTGCAAGATAGCGGTCGAACAGCAGGAAGATCAGGTCCATTTTGCCGCCGGCTCCGCGTGAATTGACCAGATGAATCTGTCGGTCCGGCTCTTCGGCAAGCACCATGTCACGTGCGGTGGCCGCG
>CALJCO010000011.1 GCA_938023905.1 uncultured Collinsella sp.
CTCAATCGTCGGTCGCGTACCGAAGTACGCTTCCCTCCTCTTTCACGTCACTTTGCTCGCCTAGGGGCGTTTTCGCTGACGTATGCTCAACCTGTAGGGCAATTCAGCCCTAAACAAAAAGGCCGAAGCTCCAAGGGGGCTTCGGCCTTCGCTTTCTCGCTGCAGGCGTAACGCAACTTATCGGTTCTCGATGCTGCCGATATTTTTGAGCTCGATGGAGATAAGGCCGTTGGGCTCGTTGACAAACTCGATGTACTCGGAGTTCGAACCCATCTCGGCCGGGAAGCTGATCTCGATGCCCGTATCGGTACGAATCTTATGATTGCGCACCGCCGCGCGCTCGACCTGTTTGCGCTCCACGGGAACGCGCTCGGGAACCTTCTCCTCGGTCAGTGCCGCGCGCACACTTTCCTTGATGAACGGCTCGTCCTCAAAGACCTCATCGACGATATCCCAGGGCGGAAGCTCCTCGTCATCCTCGACCTTCTCGGCCACAGCGGCCTTAACCTTGGCGAGCGCCACGGCCGTGTTGGCGCCGTGCTCCTCGGCGACTTCCTCGACCACACGCGTCACGGTGTCGATGACCTCCTTGCCCGATACGCCCGTGTCGCACTGCAGTAGGCCATCGGGGATAAGCATACGGTCCTCGCCGGCAATCTTGCGCTTCTTGTCCACATAGCCGATCTCCATGGTGCTCGCGCGCACGATGGCATAGCTCGGCACCTTTTGCGAGGGGTTCGGCAGAATGGCGTAGTGGCGCGCGATGTCGTTGCGCACCTCCCCCTCCTCGCGGCCCACTTCGTGCATAAAAGCCTGCTTGGAACCCAGCAGCATCACGGCAAACCAGCGGGCATCCTCATCGTCGTCAAAATCGGCCACGAGCACGTCGGTGGACTCGGCTTTCTCGGCTTTGGTGAGCTCGGATGAGATAAACTCCGCAATCTGCTGCGACAGGTCCACGAACTCGCGCTCGCCAAAGAAATAGCCCTTGAGCTCGCCGCCAAACGCAGAGTTCTCGGCAAACGTGGCGCGTTTATTGTCGGCCGAGGTACGTGCGCGGCGCAGATGCGTGGTCACGAAGTTGCGCACGGTACGGCTCTCGATATCGAGCTCGCGCTGGCTCATAACGTTGACGGCAGAGTCAAAGTCCAGGATATGCAGAATCGCGTGATTGATTTTCATATACGGCATTCCGTTCTAGATCGATTTCGGCACGAACCAGTATAGCGGTCGAGCCCTCCCCGAGCGCATCGAAGATTGGTGCATCGGGGACAGGTTGCTTTGCACCAATGGCTAGCGCAGAAGCTCGGACTGCCAAGCCTCGAGCTGTTCTGCCAGACTCTTACCGGCAGCGGACATGTCGATCTGGGGTCGTTTGGGCAGCAGTGCGCACTTAAGGATTGCCACGATGGTCTGCGAGACAAAGCGTCGTGTATCCTTGTCGAAACCTTGCGCAGCCTGGAGCATCACGGGCAGGCTCTCGCGCAGATTCCCAGCGATATCCGCAAACCGCTCAGCACCCGTAGCCTCAAACACGGAGAACAATGCATCCACAAAACGCTCGCGCTCGTTAGGCGACACTGCAAGCAGCATCTCGCGAATGGAGCCATCAACGTATCGAGCACCGGCGGACAGGCGCTCACAGTACACGAAGTCGCGACCATCAACCACCCAGCTAAAGGGATTGTGCTGCAGCAGGCTGAACTCGGTGCTCTCAACGATGGCATAGTCCTCCTGTGTCTCGAACATCATGCCAAAGATCGACGACCGAGGTAGCGTCTTGTCGATTCGACCGGAAAGATCGGCAAAGGCGTTGCCGTTCAGAAACTCCTCGACGAAGCCAGGACCATCATGGGAATACACCCGTTCGATTCGCTCACGGGCGACATCGGAGCACATCGCCGCACCGTACACCGCAAGGTTTCCACCCTTGGAATGACCTCCGCACAAAAGCGGCCCGTCAATCGCATCCGCCGCCTCGTCCACATAACGCGCCGCGGATTCCTGGGCCGGCACAGGACACCGGAACGCCATGTTAAAGTCCTCTTTCCAGCCCACAATCGTACTGTCGGTCCCCCGGAAGGAAAGATAGCTAAACCCCGCCGGAAATCGGAACGTCATAGCCGCAAACTGCTCCGTCGTCTCGGCATCACTCACGGTACGATAGCCGCAAACGTGCACGCCACGGTAGCGAGGGCTTGCTGCCACGGCCTCCAACAAGGCCCTGCTCCCCTCCGGATCCCACAGGTCGCCAATCATGTCCCGGTAGCACTCGGCGCGCAGCAGCTCGCGTACGTCAAGGCCCTGCCAGTTCGTCAGCTCCGCCATATCACCCGGCAAACGCAAATAGGACAGCCACGCAAAGACCAGGCTATCCACCGCGCAGAACGACCGTTCCTCAAGCGGATCAAACGCCGTCTGGACATAGGTCAAAAAGTTAGGTGAATCCGACATGACTCTCCCATCAACTATGGCGCATTGGGGTAGGGTTACTTTGCACCAAAAGGCGCCCGGACCGTGTGGACCGGACGCCTTTCATTGTAGCCTGTTGCCCAAACGAGCCGAATTTAGCAGGAGAAGTCGACGCTGTCGATGATGTCCTTGAGGGCCTTGGCGGAGACGGTGAGCTCATGTTGCTCGTCATCGTTCAGCGGCACGGGGACGCGGCAGACAACGCCGTCGCGGCCAACGACGGTCGGCATGGAGATGGCAAGATCGGACAGGCCGTACTCGCCCACCATGAGCGAGGAGACGGGCAGAACGGTCTGCTCATCGCGCATGACGGCGGTGCAGATGCGCTTAACGGCCATGGCGACGCCGTAGTAGGTGGCGTGCTTCTTCTCGATGATGGTGTAGGCGGAGTTCTTGACGTCCTCGGCGATGCGCTTCTCGGCAGCCTCGTGCTCCAGGTGGCCGTGAAGCTCGCAGAAGGTGTTCAGCGGCACGCCGGCAACCTGAGCGCTGGACCAAGCGACAAACTCGGAGTCACCGTGCTCACCCATGACGTAGGCCTGGACGTCGCGCGGATCGACCTCGACGTGGGCGCCGAGCATCTGCTGCAGACGACCGGTGTCGAGCACGGTGCCGGAGCCGATGACATGGCCCTCGGGCAGGCCGGACATCTTGATGGCGGCATAGGTCAGAACATCGACCGGGTTGGAGACGATGAGCAGAATGCCGTCGAAGCCAGACTTCTTAATCTCGGGAATAATGGACTTGAAGATGTTGACGTTCTTGTTGACCAAGTCCAGGCGGGTCTCGCCGGGCTTCTGGGCAGCGCCAGCGGTGACGACGATCATAGCGGCGTCGGCGACATCGGAATAATCGCCGGCATAGATCTTCATCGGCTCGGCAAACGTCATGCCGTGCGCGATATCCAGGGCCTCACCCTCGGCGCGGTTCTTGTCCACGTCGATGAGGACCATTTCGGAGAACAGACCGCTCTGCATCAGCGCGAACGCCGAAGACGAACCGACGAAACCACAGCCGACAATAGCGACCTTCTTCTCGTTAACCATTAGAAACTCCCATCTCTCTCCACAAACAAGCCGCCCGGGAACGACCCAAGCGGCTTGCCGTAATCCCAATATAGCCAATCGGGACTTTGATTATGCGCCTATTCGCAGCCAAAAATCGACCGTTTACCGAAATTGTTTGCAGAATTCGTAAGATAACTGCCCGAAATCGGTTTCGAACTATTGACGCGTCTAAATGTCTTTTTAATACAGACCCGCCTCGCGAATAGCCTCGACGGCCAGAGCGATCTGATCGGGCGGCAGGACCAGCGCCATGCGCACGTGCCCCTCGCCCGAAGGCCCAAAGCTCGCACCCGGCGTTACCACAACGCCGGCCTTCTCCATGAGCTCCTCGCAAAACGCCATGGAATCGGTACGGCCGCCGGGAAGCTTGGCCCACACAAACATGGAACCATGCGCATTGGGGCGCTCCCAACCCAGGCCCTCCAGACCGTCGCACAGGGCATCTCGACGCTCCTGGTACTTCAGGCGCTGCGCCTCGACCTCATCGCGCGGACCGTTCAAGCAGGCGATGGCAGCCTTTTGGATCGGGAAGAACATGCCAAAGTCGATCTGGCTGCGCAGCTTGGCAAAGGCCGAGACAACGTCTTCGCGACCGACCAAAAAGCCGATGCGGGCACCGGTGACGTTAAACGACTTGGAGAGCGAGAAAAACTCCACGCCCACCTCGAGCGCGCCGGGATACTGCAAAAAGCTTCCGCCCGGCTCGCCGTCAAACACGATGTCGGAGTATGCGTTGTCGTGCACAATCAGCAGGTCGTGCTCACGGGCAAAGGCGATGATCTCCTCGTAGACCTCGGGCGTGCCCACCGAGCCCACCGGGTTGGCGGGCAGCGACACGATCATATACTTGGCACGATCGGCCACCTCGGGATCGATGCCCGCCACATAGGGCAGGTAGTTATGCTCGGCAACCAGCGGATAGTACTCGAGCTTAGCATCGGCGATCTTGGCGCCCGCCTCAAAGACCGGGTAGCACGGATCGGGCACCAGGATGGTGTCGCCCGGATCGAGCAGGGCCAGACCCAAGTGGCCCACGCCCTCCTGCGTGCCGTTGCACGACTGCACCATAGACGGCGTAATGCCCAAAACGCCAAAGCGGCGCTCATAGTAATCGCACACGGCTTGCTTGAGTTCGGGCAGGTCGCGCAGGGCATACTTCCACATCTCGGGGTCCTGGGCCGCTTGCGTGAGCGCCTCGACCACGTGGTCGTACGGCTTAAAGTCGGGCGTTCCCACGCTCATGTTGTAAATGGTCTTACCCTGAGCCTTCAGCGTGAGCAGCTTGTTGTTGAGCGAGGCGAAGACCTCCGCGCCAAAGCGGTCGAGACGCTGCGATGCCTGCATGGTGCCACCTTTCGATATAAAAAACGCGGCGCTCCGACAAGAGCGCCGCGCGATACGGGCCATCAGATTGCAAAAGTGTAACGCTTGCAAACCCCGTATTGGTTCAATTTAGCCAACCTTAGTCAATTGGATTGAGTGCGTCGATCTGCGCAAGCCACAGATGCGAGCTGGCGTCACTCGGCATACGCCAATCGCCGCGCGGGCTGAGCGTCACCGAGCCCACCTTGGGACCATCGGGCAGGCAGCTGCGCTTAAACTGCTGGGCAAAGAAGCGGCGGTAGAACGTACGCAGCCACGTGTGGACGGTCTTGGCATCGTAGACACCCTCAAAGCTCTTGAGCGCCATGCGGTAGATCTTGCCGGGCTCAAAGCCAAAACGCAGCAGGTAGTAGAGGAAGTAGTCGTGCAGCTCGTACGGGCCCACCAAATCCTCGGTCTTCTGCGCAATCTCGCCGTCGCCCGTGGGCGGCAGAAGCTCGGGGGACACCGGCGTATCGAGGATGTCGAGCAAAACCTCGGCAATACGCCCGCCAAAGACATCAGCCGCATAACGCACCAGATGGCGCACAAGCGTCTTGGGCACGCTCGCGTTGACGGCGTACATGCTCATGTGGTCGCCGTTAAAGGTAGCCCAGCCGAGCGCCAGCTCCGACAGATCGCCCGTGCCGATGACAAAACCGCCAGCCTGGTTGGCCAGATCCATCAGAATCTGCGTGCGCTCGCGGGCCTGACTGTTCTCGTAAGTCACGTCCTGCACGGCCGGATCGTGCTCGATGTCCTTAAAATGCTGCTCCACGGCTGCATGGATCGAGACTTCGCGGAAGCTCACGCCCAGGTCGCGCGCGAGCGACTCGGCATTGGACTTAGTGCGATGCGTCGTGCCAAAGCCGGGCATGGAGACCGCCGTGATACCCGTGCGCGGCAGCCCCAGTGCATCGAAGGCACGCACCGTCACGAGCAGTGCCAGCGTGGAATCCAGGCCGCCCGAAAGACCGATGACTGCAGCCTTGGTGCCCGTATGGGCAAGGCGGGTCCTGAGGCCGGCGGTCTGCAGGTCAAGGATGGTCTCACAACGCTCGGCCAGGTCGCCATGGTCGGCCGGCACAAAAGGTGCACGCGGGAAAACGCGGTCGATATCGCAGGCATCGCGCAGGACGGGTTCTTCGGCCAACACGCCCTCAAACGAAAACTCAACAGTCGTGGCCTCCGGCGCATCGTCGGCGCGTGTCCACGTCGTCGAGCGACGGCGCTCGGCAACCAGACGGTCAAGATCGACGTCGGCGATGGCCATGTCACAGGTGAGAAGCCTGGTCGCGGCAAGCTTGGAGCCGTTTTCGTAGATAAGGTTCTCGCCCGCAAAGACCATGTCGGTCGTGGACTCGCCCTCGCTCGCGTCTGCGTAGGCATAGGCGCAGTACAGGCGTGCGCTCTGGTTGGAGATGAGGCTGCGACGGTAATCTGCCTTGCCGATGATCTCGTCCGAGGCTGACGGGTTGAGGATCACCGTGGCACCGGCAAGCGCCATCTCGGTCGAAGGGGGCGCCGGCACCCACAGGTCCTCACAGACCTCGACGCCCAGCACTAGGTCCTCGGCACCCTCATCACAACAGCGGTAGACAAGTCCCGAGCCAAGCGGCACCGGACCTTGACCGGCAAATTCAACCCACACGGGATCGGCGGGCGCCGGAGCAAACCAGCGGCGCTCGTAGAACTCACCGTAGTTGGGCAGATACTTTTTGGCCGTAAGGCCCAAAAGCTCGCCCGCGCAGCACACGGCCGCGCAATTGTAGATGTTTTCGGTCACCGCAACGGGCAAGCCAACAGTAAAGACGATCGGCAACTCGCGCGTTTCATCGAGAATGCGCACCAGCGCCGCCTCGCAGGCGTGCAGCAGCGTGCGGTTATGGAACAGATCAGCCGCGGTATAACCAGTCAGGTTAAGCTCGGGCAGCACGAGCGCACGAACGCCGCGCTCGGTAGCCTCGCGAACAGCCGCCAGCGCAACCTCGGCATTGCCCTCAACATCGGCCACGCGAATCTTGGGCGAGGCCGCTGCCAGGCGCAAAAAACCGTCGTTCTCAACTTGACCGTTTAGAAAATCGTTCATGCGAGCTCCAGCACATCCGTTAGCCGCAACGAGCGGCGGCGATATAGTCCGCCTCCATTGTACTGTCAAGTTCAATCAGCACAGATGGGACAAGCTCATGATTAAAATTGGAAAAGAGAAGCCGGGATGACGTTTAGCAGTAGAACGAGATCTCGTCCACAAGGAAAAATGCCTTCCATTTAGAGCAAATCAATTCATGCTGAGCGGCGATGATTTCACAGAGGTCATCAAGCGTGCTCCGGGGGATCTTCGCTTTGTTATTAGCGACAATGCAGCCACCTCTTCGAGTCAGCCAGATTTTGGCCGAGTTATCTGAAGGCGCCCCCTTGCAAACATGGACATGGATTGGCTCGCCCGCTTCATTGGACCAAAAGAAGACCCGATAGCCGCCAATAAGAAAAAGGCTAGGCAACTTTAGCTCCTCCGTTTGCGGCGTAGCGATACAGCAGATGGGCGTTATTGCCCAGAAAAGTCTCAAAACCTCGCTTCTCCTCGTCGGTAAAACGCCCCTCCCACATGGTCCAATTGTAAGAAGGCAGCTCGCAACGAGCGGAGTCGAAACCCTCTGCCGTCGGTCGTTCAAAATGCACGATGACCTTTTCGATATCGCCATCTGTGATCAGGTCAGAATGAATGACCTCGGTACCATCTTCGAATGTCATATACGGGTACATCACGTAAACCACCTCGCAATCATTAATTCAGTTTAGCATCAAGCTAGTGCACCAATGATAGCAAGCCCCCTTGATGAGTTGATGGCATCTGTTGCCAGCACGATCGACGGCGGTCCGGATTGTTGGGCCCCGGCCATAATCGACCGCCACGAAGCGTTCATCCGCAGGTGCATGGCATAGCGCCTAGAACACTAGCTGAGACAAGGACACTATCGCTGGCATAGTGAACATAGACAGAAGGGTGGTAACACAGACTGTTCCACATGCATATCGATAGTCCTTATTATGCTGCTGGGCAAAGATGGCTACATTCGCGCCGGTGGGGGTCGCAGCCGCAATCAGCAGCGCCATCTTAATTGACCTATCACATGGAAAGAGACATAGGAACAGGAGCGAAAGAATCGGAATGACAAGCAGCCTGACCGATGAGACGGCAAACAAGCTTTTCGCCCTCAGGAGCGCCATCAAATCAGACTGAGCAAGATAGATACCGAGAGTCATCATTGCTAGCGGAGTGTTGAGCCCCGAGATATACGAAAGCACTGACTGTGCCAGAGGGACCGTTGGGACACGAAGGATAAAAATCAAGAAACCGCCCAATAAAGCCATGACCATTGGACTTGTCAGGATCGCTTTAGGACTCATACATTTTTTAGACCCCGACAGCAGATACTGCCCGTATGTCCATTGCATGGCATTGAGAAGAGCGATCATGCACGTGATGAAAAACACGGCATCTTTTCCAAGCGCCGCTTCAACAAGGGGTATTCCCACAAATCCAGCATTCGAGAATGCCGCAGCAAAAATGTCGATGGGACGGCCCCTGAACAACAGGCGGGCAACAACGCAAGCGAGCAACAACATCGCCGCCGACAGCATTAAGGTCATTCCCAACTCATACATCCTCTGAAACGAATACTCGATCCAAAATGATTTGAGAATGATTGCGGGAATCACAAGGTTGATGAGCAACTTTCCGAATTCTATTGCAGCCTGCTCGCTCAATATGCCCAAGCGGTTTAGAGCGTAGCCCATTCCCATGAGCAAAAACATGATAAGGACTTGTTGGATGAGAGGTTCAATGATTGACACAATACATGCTCCGTATAATCCTGACCGGTTCATCTACCACGATGGTCTATAGCGCCTGCTATAGCGCGGCACCGACCGCCTGAATGATTCGCGCAACGAACGCATCGGCAACCCCGCGCGGCGTTCGCGAGTTGTAGGTTTCAAAATACTTGCCGTAGTCTTCCTGAGGCACAAGGTAGTTGCAGTACGTGTTCGCATAGCCGATAACAAAGACGTTGTATTGGCTAAACGCCCTCTTAAAATCCAAGCCTAATGTGCTACACGTATCGCATGGCATCGTGATAAAAATGCAGTTACCAATTACCGCAAACTGGCTCGGAAGCTCAAGCTCGATTTTCCCCATCGAGAGCTTAAGCTGTTGCCGCTTAAGGAGAAAGTCTCGCATCGGGCTCGCATCCATAGCCTCTATCCGATTGGTCATCTCGATCCAATCCGGATCTGTTTTTGCATCGTAGACACTCTTCATGCTGATAGAGCCCCAACGCGGAGTATCAACTCTGAGTGCCGCGCGCTCACGCTTGGATTCAATTTGAGCGCAAAGTTCGTTAGCCGTACGCTCGAGTTCGGCAACTCCCTCCCCTTGCCGATAGAAACGCGTCGACACATCCCCGCACGTTCCGTTGACGCAAAGTACAGGACAGCCATATTTCCTCTCCAAACGCTGCCTGACATGCCCAATCAAATCAGCAGAGAGGACGGCGCTTTTCCCATTAAGGATGGTAGGATGAGCGGACATGAACAGCATTTTTCCAATTGGGCGACCACCTTGAGCGTCCTCAAACGAGAAAATACTTACCTGTTTATCGGCCGGACCGCCCTGAACATTTCGATTCCCGTACAGTCCCTCGATGCCTAACATCTCCATCGATACGGTCGCCTTCGACCTGGACGCCCATGCAGATACCGCCGCCTCGGTAGCCAAGCCAATCAAATCACTCGTCAATTCGGTTTCAGGTAACGTGTCCTCGTAGGCAAGCTTAAAATAGCATGGTGCAGAATGGGTATGAATGCATGCGACGACGATATTGCTCGAATCGATGCCCGTTTTTGACGATACGGCGTTCTTGACCGAAAGGGAAAAATCTTTCGACACCATTATTGAATCGAGCTCGATAAGAATAAACGGGACAAGATCAACACAGACAGCGCTAGCGTTGACCTCAATAGGATCAAGAACATCCGTCCAGGCACCTTTTCTGTTGTAGCCGCCCATGCGGCAAGGAGACTGGGGTGTTACGTCAATCTTCGAGATTCCAAACTCTATGTTCATTCCAACTCCAACTCTTCGCGGCACACGCCGCCCAAACATCGGAAATAGAAATACAAAAAGAGAAGGGCGTCATGGACGCCCTTCCAATGCGTCCTGCCACACGCAGGCCGTAGAAAACTTAACGCTCGGAAACGGGACCATTCTCGAGCTCATCCGCCGTAAAGCCCAGGAAATACGTGCCCAAGGCGCTCACAAGGAAGCCTGCACCAGCAGCGATTCCAAAGTTGATGAGATTCTGGGTCCCGCCGCCCGCAAACGCGAGGAACTCCAAGAAGTTAGATGCCGCGCCGGCAGTATAAACCGTGGCTCCGAGAGCGATTGCAAGCGCACCGGCAACAAAGGATCCGATAATCTTCCAGACAAACACGCGGCGATAGCGCAGCATCATGCCGTAGATGAAAGGCTCGCCGACGCCTCCGACAATGTTTGCGACCAAATAGCCGAATGCCATGCTCTTCTCGTCTTTATCGCACAGCTTGAGCCAGGTCGCCACCTCGCAGCCGAAGGTCGCCCAAAGGCTAACGCCCGTCGCAACCAAAACAAAGCTGTCGGTTCCCACAGTCATATAGTTAGCGATGGCAATCATCGCAACCGCCACATGCATGCCGGTAATAATCATTGGGCACCAAAGACCCGCCAGAATACCTCCTCCGAGGATGGCGGCGATACCACCGGAAGTACCAAGGAACTCAAAACCGGCGGCGAGGGCATTACCGGCCCATGAACCAACAGGGGCGAGAGCGCAGAGAGACACAGGAACAGCGACGACCATGGTAAGGAAAGGCGCGAAAACCGTTGAAAGGGTATCTGGCACATATTTGCGGAAGAAGCGCTCGATATAACTCATCGCCCACACGGACAGAAGAATGGGAAGGACCGTCTTTGTGTAGTTTGCGGCGACGCAGGGAATGCCATAAACGGAGAACTGAGCTCCATCGGTCGCAAGCTGAATCATGGTCGGGTCGATAAGAATGCCGCCCATAAAGGCACCGAGGACAGGCGTTACGCCAATGTTCTTAGCCGCATTATAGCCAAGGTAGATGGGGATAAAATAGAACGCTGCGTCATAAACCATGTTCATCAGAACATAAAGGTCGCTTGTGTCGGACAGCACGCCCGCCATCGTAGGTCCCAGCACCACCGCTACGGTCTTGAACAGGCCAGCACACATTAGGACGGGGATCATAGGCACCATGGAGCTTGACAGGTAGTTGAGGATGTTATTGCCAATAACCTTAGGTGTGAGCTTCTGCTTAGGAGCATCAAGGTTCTCGTCGATGGCGTCCTGCTTGGCAAAGCCGCCGATCTTGCAGAGCTCGTCATAAACCTTGGGCACGTTTTGGCCCACGATTACCTGGAACTGCCCTCCGGAGATTTGAGCACCCAACACACCGCCAATCTTCTTCACTTCTTTGATATCGGGGGCATCGATATCTTTGAGGTTAAAACGCAGGCGCGTCATACAGTGCGCAACAAACGTCACGTTCTCCTTGCCACCGACGGCCTCGAGCACGTCCGCGGCGATTTTCTTATTGTCAGTCATAGCTGAACTCCCTTGCTTTTCTGTCTTCCCGTTTGCGCACACGCGAAGAACCGATTACGGCAGGCCTGACACGAGGCAAATCGAGAAAAGCAAGAAGAAGACAAAAACAGAAGAGCCCCAAAGCACAAAGCGGACAGGGAACTGTCTACGTCATGCTTCGAGGCTCTTCTCGAATAACACCTTATGTGACTATGAAACTACATCCAACAGTTGCTTTTACGAAAGTCGAAACCGGCCAACGGTCAAACTTCAGCGGCGAGCGGTCGATTAGGACCTAGATCCCGCGCAGACGCGATTGACGTGGAGCATCAGGTAGACCTTCTCTTCATCGGCGAGCCCGGCGTCAAAGCGCTCTTCGATAAGCGCGGCCATGCGGTCGACGCACACGGCCACGTCGGGATGCTGCTCGCAGAGCGGTCCGTAAAGCGCGCCGTTCTCCGTGTTGAGGGGCTCTCCTGTCTGCACGCGTTCTAACAGGTAGCGCACGTGCGTGGCATAACGGCAAAAGTCAAAGCCGTCGCGGTCCACGCAAACCCCCAGCTCGGATTCGATAATCTTGGTGAAGCTCTCGAGCATCACCTCGTCCTTACGCACCGTATTGGATTTGGCCTTTGAAGACGAGGCGACCACGCTGTTGACGATACAGAGCGCGATACCGCTCGCCTCCCCCCGCGGCATCTTGACGTTGAAGCCGCGATTGATGCCCTCAATCGCGAACTTGGCGATCTTGTACTCAATGGGGTACATCTGCTGCACATCATAGGAGAGCGGCATCTGCACAAACATATGCTCGCGGCAGCGTTTGATGGCAAAGGCGATATGGTCAGCCATGGTAAAGGGAAGGTTTGCCGAGAGCTCGCGCGAGATGTTGGAGCGAGCGATATCGGCAATCTGGGCGGAGAACTCCATCACCTGAGGATCGATCTCGTCGAGCAGCGCTAGGTAGCGCGAGTCGACACCGTAGAAGGTTCGCTCGATCTTATCGAGTGTGACCTCATCGGGGCCATTGGGAAACCCGATACCGCGGCCAATTGCCACGAGTTCACGGCCCTTGGCGTTTACGCAGATAACCGTATTGTTGTTGATCCGCTTAAGGATTTTCATGACGCTCCCTACCCGGCGCAAGCAACAGCGCCGCGAGCCCGATTATTCCACGGGATTTCAAATCCGGTCAACCTTCCTTTCGACATCCGAACGATTCGCCCCGTCTTCATTCGATCAGCCTGAGAAGAAGTTTCGCGCTTTGGTGAGTTGATGGTGTTGCGGGCGAATCCATCTCCGGTTCACACCGACTGGGTACCCTGAGGGCTGAACAACCTGTCGCAGCACTAAACGAACCGGGAGGACCCCGTATGACGACTGAATATACCGACGCGCCGCGCACGCGCGTCATGACGCCGGCATCGCTCAACAACGGCGTGCACGAGAACCATTCCATCGGACAGACCATGGCCATCGCACCCAAAAAGGGCCTGTTTGACGACATTTCCATTCCCCAGATCATCGCCGGCGCCGCAGCTGCCGCCACGAGCGTCGCGCTTGCCTCCAAGATTGGTATCGCTGGTTCAGTAATTGGCGCCGCCGTGAGCTCGGTCATCACCGTTGTGTCCTCGCAGGTCTACCGCCACTTTATCTCTGCCAGCGCCGAAGCAATCAAGGGCACGCATGCCGCTGTCGACTACCCTGCCGGCGCCTACGAGCCCGTTGAACCCGATGTCGAGGAGCACCTAGGTGGCGCCGCGACCACGCAGGAAATGCGCCAGGTTGCGGGACGCGCGACCACGGCGCGCGTCGCCCCTAACAGTCTGCGCGCCAAGGCGGCGGCAGAGCGCAGCCAGACGCAAAAGAAGGTCATCGTCTTCTCGATCGCCATCGCCATCGTCGCGGTCATCGCCTGTACCGGCGCCATCCTTATTACCACCGCCGGTGAGGGTCTGGGCGAGCGCCCCGAGCCAATCCTTTCGTCGCGCACGACCGAGAGCGATGCAAATGGCAACACCCAGTCGCAAGATCAGCAGGCACAGGCGGACGGCACGCAAGACAGTTCTACCTCTGCCAATTCGTCCTCGAACACCCAAAGCCAATCGCAGGGCACCGATTCCTCTACGGCCAACAGTGGCGCGCCGTCCGGCACGACCGACTCAAGCCAAACGACTGACGGTTCGCAGCCGAGCACGGGCGGCCAGACGAGCGACACCGCTTCGGGAACGGGCACAGCAGACAGCAGCAACACCAACAGCTCGAACAGCTCGAGCGGAACCGCGTCCGGCACGGCATCTGACAACTCGAGCCAAGGCACGGCATCGGGCAACTAAGCACATTTGCCTCTCATAGATAACCGACCTGTACAACGGGCGCGAATCGAAAGCGGTTCGCGCCCGTTTGCCTTGGGCGCCGCCATGGCGAACGCTATGCGATGGTAAGATGCTTTACATGTGTAAAGAGGAGATTTGCCATGAGCAAGACAATAGTTAGGCCCACGCTTTCGCTGGGCAACCACATCTATCTGTATCGCCTGCTGCGCGACGCGATTGGGTGCGGCAAGCAAACGTTTATGACACAGGTCGAGGAGGCGCTCGCCGCCGGCGACATGACCGCTTATGACCTGGGCTTTGAGTCCACGCGTGAGCTGCTCGAGGAGCTCGACGACTGCATTAAGCTGACCGTCTTTAAGGGCGGTCGCCTGTATGCCACCGTCATCGCCAACGAGGCTTGGGATGCCGCCCTTGCCAAGGGCGAGGACAAGCCCAAGGCAGCCAAGGGAGCCAAGCAGTCCTACAAAAAGAAAAAGCGCGGCGAGAAGGACCTCAAGGCCGTGCGTCCCAAGCACGTTAAACGTCCCAAGCCAGAAACCATGGTTGAAGCCGTGCCGGAGCCCGAGCCCGAGGCAGAGATCGAAGTCGCTATTGAGGTAACAGCAGAAACCGAAATCACCGCCACGACCGATCCCAAAGTCATATCCGAGCAGGAAGCCACTGCGGAGCCCAACGAGGCTCCCAAGTCGACAACCGAAGAAGCCGCTAACCAACCTGAGACGCCTGCGTTCCAAAACAGCGATGTTTTTGGCGACGAGGCCGAGGACGATCAGTCCGACGAGCCCACCGATCAAGACGCTACCGAGTCGGCGCCGGAGCCCGAGACACCGCAGCCCGCCATCTCGCTCACGGTCGTCTATGACCCTGAGAACGCAAACGCCGGCATCACCACCATGGCATCCACGCCCATCGAGGCAAAGTCGAGCGTCGAGAATGAGAGCGCGACGCAGGTTGAGCTCGACACCGCGACCGCAGACGCACCCGCTATCGTCGAGACTGCAGATTCCGCGGCGATGCCGAAAGTGGGCATCGAATCAGTACTCGGCACCGAACCCGTGCCCGTCGTCGAGGTGACGCCCGTCAATGAGCAGGCCTTCGCACCGGCGATGGCACCGGCCCCCGCACCCGTAGCGCCCGCCATCCCCGAGGACTTCCCCATCGATTTCGCAACCGAGGTCTTCTGCCCCGGCCCATTGCTACACCAGCTGTCGACCTATCTCCCCTACGGCGCCGATACCCTCGGCATCGTCGGCGAGTACTACTGGATCGCCCGCGAACGCGGCACCATCGAGGCCGCGCGAAACCGCGCAATCTTCCCCCTGCGCTACACGCAGGCCGGCGAGCGCCGCGAGGTTGCCGTGCGCATCCGCCGCAACACCACCGGTGGCCTCGGATCCACCTGGGCCATCGATAAAGTCGAAGAACCCGAGCAGTAACGACAAACGGCTCAAATCCAAATCAGGATTTGAGCCGTTTTTATTTGTTGATGTTGCGTAACCAACAGCGAGCGGGCCGCAAGTGCCCCAGGTTGCCGTGAAAGAGGAGCGACGCGTACTTCGGTACGCGAGCGACGGCTTGAACGGCAAGATGGGGTGCTTGCGACCCGCGCAGCGTCGAGCAGTTACGCGGTTTGGAAAACCGCGTAACGATCTAATCGCGCGTCAGCTTGCGGTGAATACGATGCGGCTGGGCTGCGTCCTCGCCCAGGCGCTCGATGCGGTTGGCCTGATAGGCCTCGAAGTTGCCCTCGAACCAATACCAGTTGCCCGGGTTCTCGTCGGTGCCCTCCCACGCCAGGATGTGCGTGGCGACGCGGTCTAGGAACATACGGTCGTGGCTAATGACCACCGAGCAGCCCGGGAACTCGAGCAGCGCCGCTTCGAGCGAGGAAAGCGTCTCGACGTCGAGGTCGTTCGTGGGCTCGTCGAGGAGCAGCAGGTTGCCGCCCTGCTTGAGCGTAAGCGCCAGGTTCAGACGGTTGCGCTCGCCGCCGGAGAGCACGCCAGCGCGCTTCTGCTGGTCCTGGCCCTTAAAGCCAAAGCTCGCCACATAAGCGCGGCTCGGAACCTCGGTCTCGCCGACCATCATGTGGTCCAGGCCGTCCGAGACGACCTCCCATAGGTTCTTATCGGGGTCGATGCCGGAACGGTTCTGGTCGACGTAAGAAATCTTGACGGTCTCGCCCACCTCGAGCTCGCCCGAAGTCAACGGCTCCAGACCCACAATCGTCTTGAACAGCGTGGTCTTACCGACACCGTTGGGGCCGATGACGCCCACGATGCCGTTGCGCGGCAGGGTGAACGAAAGGTCATCGATGAGCACGCGACCGTCGAACTCCTTGTGCAGGTGATGGGCCTCGAGCACCTTATTGCCCAGACGCGGGCCGACAGGGATGCGAATGTCAGTCCAGTCGAGCTTCTGGCTAGCGCGCGCCTCAGCCTCCATCTCCTCGTAGCGGGCCAGACGGGCCTTGTTCTTGGCCTGACGGGCCTTGGGCGAGCTGCGCACCCACTCGAGCTCGGCCTCCATGCGCTTGGCGAGCTTGGCGTCGCGGTTGCCCTGTGCCTCGATACGGGCGGCCTTGGTCTCCAGATACGTGGAGTAGTTGCCCTTGTAGGGATAAAGGTGGCCGCGGTCGACCTCGCAGATCCACTCGGCAACGTTATCCAGGAAGTAGCGATCATGCGTGACGGCAAGCACCGCGCCCTGGTAGTTGTGCAGGAAGTGCTCGAGCCACAGGATCGACTCGGCGTCCAGGTGGTTCGTGGGCTCGTCGAGGATCATCACGTCCGCCGGGTGGAGCAACACCGCCGCCAGGGCCACCCGCTTGCACAGGGCCACACGGCGGCGCTCGCCGCCGGAAAGCACGTTGACCGGCATGTCGGAATCGGGCAGCTGCAGGGCGTCCATGGCCTGGCCGAGTTTGGAATCGATATCCCAGCCGTCGGCGGCGTCAATCTCGTCCTGGAGCTTGCCCATCTCTGCCATGAGGGCGTCCATGTCGCAGTCCGGGTCACACATCTCCTCGCCGATCTTATTGAAGCGATCGACCTTGGCGATCATGTCGCCAAACGCCATGCGCACGTTCTCGATGACGGTCTTGTCGTCGTCGAGCGGCGGCTCCTGCTGCAGGATACCCACGGTGTAGCCGGGGGTGAGCCTGGCATCGCCGTTGGAGACCTCCTCAATGCCGGCCATGATCTTGAGCAGGGTCGACTTGCCCATGCCGTTGGGACCCACGACGCCGATCTTGGCACCGGGGTAGAAGCTCAGGGTCACGTCGTCAAGGATTACCTTGTCGCCATGGGCCTTGCGTGCCTGATACATTTGGTAGATAAACTCCGCCATATGCCTGTTTTATCCTTTCTACCTGCTGTTTCCCTATTCTTGATTCGCTTTAGTGGAAACGAAATGAGGAAACCAGCTCTGAAACTTAACGAAAAAGGGGCATGGTTGCCCACACCCCCTAATACTACCTGGGAAAAGTCCCCCAGAACATACTATGAACTGCGTACGCTAGTTTTCCGCAACCTTAGCGAACGGCTCGCTGCGATTTACGCCACAGCAGATACGAATAGACGTAGGCAGCTCCGGCTGAACCAAACGCCAGAACCGCAATCACCGCGGCAACGACTTCACTCGAAAGCACCGCACCTGCCACGCCCATCACAATCAGGCCAATACCCAGCACCATAAAGCAGGCGCCGCCAAAACGCTGCGTACGGCGCCAGTTCTCGGGATCGGCAAGCGCCCAAGGCGTCTTGATACCGAGCGTATAGTTCTGCTTCACACGCGGCAAGTAGTTGCCTACGCCGATGAACAGCAAACCGATAGCACCGGAAATCAGCACGTTGACCGAACCGACCGCCGGCACCACGCCCCAGACCGTAAGCTCTCCCAGCCAGCTTATGGCGCACATGAACAAGGTGAAGGCGATTACGAAGCCCTGATAGAACTTGCCCGAGGTTCGATATGCCTCACCTTTGGGATCGATGCGCGGCACCACGCAGAACATTGCGAGAAGCGCCAGAGGCAGCACGCCGAGCGCGGAGGCCATCCAGCTAGGACCCCAACCATCGACGGCGCCGTTCGCGCCCCAGTGCGTGGGAATCTGCGCAGGCAAGCTCGGCATCACCATGAGGTGCGCTACGACATTGGCGACGCACAGAGCGACCAGCGCAATCCACACGCGCGACGATACCCCCGTGGGGTGAATGCCCTTGTTTTCGTTATTCATCCTTATCACCTTCAGTGTTTGTAAAGCCCATAAACCAGCCAATTAAATCCTGCATGACGGTGGTGTTTAAGCTGTATACGATGTTTTGGCCATGGCGCTCGTCGGTCACCAACCCGGCATTTTTGAGCGTCGCCAAGTGATGGCTTAGCGACGGCTTACTGATATCGAAATGCTCGGCAAGCTCCCCCGCCGTGCAATTGCCCTCGCGCAGCAACTCCAAAATGCGCCGTCGCGTTGGATCGGCAAGCGCCTTAAAACCCTCTCCCGGCATAAGACCTCCTCTCATCATCTCTCATGACGCGCACACTATACTCGATATTTAGATGTTTGTCTAACTGTCTAATCTTGTACTCAAAAAAATAGCCGCCTCCGCGTAATGCGAAGACGGCCACTTCTCACGCCATAAACGTGTTTCGGAGTTGGCCAACCCGCTGCAACGGGTGCCATCTGCTTCATCTTATGCGAATCCCTGCCTCATTTCAACAAGCCCCTAGGGCTCAAATGGAATCGCGATAATACCTATAATGGCGATAGCTAAAACACGACCGCTTCCCCATCGGAGGATGTCTATGACCGAAACTGCTGCACTCGTCGAGACACGCGACACCAAGCTCGAAATCATCATGGGCCGCGAGGCACTCGACAAGCTCGCCAACGCCACGGTGCTGATACTCGGCTGCGGAGGCGTGGGCTCTAGCTGCTGCGAGGCACTTGCCCGCGGCGGCATCGGGCATTTTGTAATTCTGGACAAGGACACCATCGCGCCCAGCAATATCAATCGCCAGGCCATCGCCTTTCATAGCACCATCGGCAAGCGCAAGGTTGACGTGATGGAAGCCATGATCCACGACATCAATCCCGCCGCCAGCGTTATCAAGCGCACCGAATACCTGCTGAGCGACTACATCGATGAGTTCTTCGCGAGCGTTTTGGAGCAGACGGGTGGCAAGCTCGACTACGTCGTCGACGCCATCGACACCATCTCGGCCAAGCTCACCATTGCCAAATATGCTCAGGACCACAACATTCGTTTGGTTAGTTCCATGGGCGGGGCCAACAAGCTCCATCCCGAGTGTCTCCGCTTTGCCGACATCTTCGATACGGTACGTGACCCTATGAGCCGCATTATGCGCAAAGAATGTAAGAAGCGCGGAATCAAGAGCCTACACGTACTGTTTAGCTGCGAGGAATCGGTTAAGACACAGCCCCGCGATCCTTCCAACATCCACGAGCGCACCGAGCTGGGAACTGCCAGTTTTATGCCGCCCATCATGGGCCAGATGATCGCCGGCGAGGTTATCCGTCAGATCAGTGGCCGCGGCACCGAGCGCGTGCGCGCCGATGGCCAGCGCCTAGACTAGCGGAGCGCGCCGAGATGGAGCCCCGGTTATTTGATGCACACTGCCATCTTGATCTAATGGCTCACCCGGACGCCGTTGCCGATGAGGCAACGGCGCTGGGCCTGATTCTATTTGACTGCGGCGTCGATCCGCACGACTTTGCACGCGCCAAGAAGCGCGCCTGCGGCCGTTCAAATATCTTTGCCGGCATCGGCCTCCATCCCTGGTGGCTCGCCGACGGACGATGTGGCAACGCTGAAATCAATCTGCTTTGCGAAGTTGCTGCACAAGAACGCTTGATCGGCGAGGTCGGGCTCGACTTTTCCGCTCGTTTTGCCGGAAGCGAGCCGCTACAAGTACAGGCATTTGACCGGCTCTGCGATGCACTCGCGCAGCACCCTCTTGCCGGGCGCGTGATATCAATTCACGCTGTTCGTTCGGCAGGAACCGTACTGAACGTCCTCGAATCGCATGGACCACTCATCCCAAACTCCGACTCCCCCGTTATCATCTTCCACTGGTTTAGCGGTACTTCGGACGAACTCGCCCGCGCGCGTAATGCGGGCTGTTATTTTTCCGTCAACGAACGCATGCTCGCGTCCAAACGAGGACGCGAATACGCACGACAGATTCCACTCGACCGTCTACTGCTCGAGACCGATGCGCCGGCCGAGCCAAACACAGAAACAAGCGCGCAGTCGCTCATCAAATCGCTCGCAAGGACCTCGATGCGCATTGCCTCACTCAAAAACTGTGACGCAAAGCGCATCGAGTCGGTAGTTTTAGCAAATGCGCACTCTGTTTTTGACCTTCGCTAACCACTGTGGGCAAAAATGCCAAGGGACATGCGAATCGCACAACGCAGTCCCTATTTTGGAAGGCAGTACAATTCGGCAGCATTACACCAATTCGTGCATGAGATCACGGTTGCGTGCATACAATTCGTCAAAGATATGACGACGCGACGCATATAGCTCGTGGGCAGCCATATCGGGCACGATTGTTTGTGCAACGCCAAGGACTTGGGCGAGTTCATCCCATGATGCATAGGCGCCACCTGCGAGAGCTGCCATGATGGCATCACCGAAGCATGCGCCCACCGTAACCTTGGCAACCGAGACCTCGCGCCCGCATACGTCGGCGATAGCCTGCATCCAAACTGGATTCTTGGTTCCACCTCCGACAAGCATAATGCGCCCAATTGGCAGTCCATGCTCTCGCTCGATAATGTCGACATGGGATGCAACGGTATACGCGACGCCTTCCAAGGCGGCGCGAACCATATGGGCTCGCGTATGCCTTCCGGTCAGGCCAAAGAAGACGCCACGTGCCTCGGGATCGTTGAGCGGAGTACGCTCCCCCGCAAAGTACGGCAGGCACAGGAGCCCATCGGCACCCGGCGCCACATCGGCGGCATCATGCGCCATGACCGAATATGCATCGGGGCCACCGTGGCCCTCGGCCTCCACGGCGTCGCGATACAGCTCTTGGCGCAGCCACGATGTGAGTGCACCCGCCGTATTGGTCCCCGCGCAGATCCCGTAAGTTCCGGGAATGATAAACGTCCCTGGCCACAGGCGGGCATCATCGACCATATGATCAGCTAGGTAGATGAAATACGCCGTGCTCCCCAACTGAACCATCATATCGCCGGGACGAAATACACCCGTCGAAATGGCCTCGGCACCAGAGTCGCCCGTTCCCACTAAGACAGGTGTCCCTGCCGCGAGCCCTGTCGCCTCAGCCGCGCGCTGCGTAATCACCCCGGCAATATCGGTAGCCGACATTACCTCCGTCATCTGGTCAGGCCGGCAGAAACGAGCACATTCCCGAGCATCAACCCTCCAAGTGTAGCGGTCGTATAGGGGAAGAAAATCCTCCGCCAAGTAACGGTCCACCGTAAAACGCCCCGTCAACTTTGCGCATAGAAACGATGATGCCGTCAGGAACTTCGCGGCACGTTCGTGCACCTCGGGCATATTCTCCTTAAACCATAAGATCTTGGGAGCAATATCTGATGAGCAGGGATCGTGCCCGAAAAGTTCGCGTGCGCGACCTGACCCATATTCGGAAAGGAGCTCGTCAATCTGCGGCTTCGAACGTGCATCGACTCCATACAAAATCGCGGGCGCCAGCGCGTTGCACTCGGTATCGACCGGCACACAGTCGCAACCCAATGCGGAAAGGCCCACGCATCCGATCTGCGCCGCGTTAACCCCCGATCGCATCACCAGCTCGCGCGACAAGCGGCAAAAATCGCCCCACCAAACTGCCTCAGCATCATGCTGGTACCATCCATCACACGGGTTGTCCGTCTCATGTCCACAAGAGGCTTGGCAAACGATGTTGCATCGATCATCGATTAAAACGCCTTTAGAGGCGCTTGTCCCAATATCAATACCCAGATAGAGCGCCATAGGTGCCTACTCCCCTCGCGCCGTACGAGCGGCAGCCATAAAACGAACCACCCGCTCAACATCAACCGGGGCATCCAGCTTTCCGTCGCGCTTTAAGCACGTGCCGACAAACGCGCCATCGTAGTGAGCAAATACGTCAGCCACGGTATTTTCGCGACAACCGGTGCCACATACCACGGGCACTTCGCCAACACGCTCGCGGACCTCGTCGGCAAGCTCGCCCGAAGCGCCACGACCGGCAGCCGAACCGCCGATGACTATCGCATCCGGTAGGCAATTAAAGAGAAGTGAATCGGCAATGTCCGCGGTCGTGCGGTCGTTGAGATAAACCTCGCCCTCGCTCGTGATGAAGTGAAAAAGCTTGAGGTCGTCCAAGCGCAGCGCCGCCTTGCGACGCATGGTGTGAGCGAAATCTCGGTTAATCAGCCCGAGATCACCGGCCCAGGCACCGCAAAAATTGCAGCGCGTGAACTGCGCATCGACGGCAGCGCACAGCTCGATTGTGGCATCACCATCGTAAATTGCCTCAGCTCCCCAAGGAGTCGACAGATCATGGGACAGAGCCCCGATTACATAGCCCATCGATGCAAGGGTTGAGGGAGAAACATGCTGCTCATAGGGCATCGAGAGCTCATTGGTAATCAAAATGCCATCGACACCGCCCTGCTGCAACGCCTCGAGATCGCGCTTGGCGGCTTCCACGACCTGCGATACGCTTCCGCCCGGGTAATACAGCGGATCGCCCGGCAGAGGACGCAGGTGCAGCATTCCGATAACCGGCTTTTCGTTCTTGAACATCGAAGTTAGAAACGACATAACGTGCTCCTTCATAGGGTTATTGCAGGGACGTTACTCCCCCAGCACCTCGACGTACACTTTTCGCTTCTGCGGACCGTCAAACTCCGCAAGATAGATGTTCTGGGCACTTCCGCACACGATGTGGCCATCTTGGACGGGAAAGAAGCAACTGTTTCCACAAATCATGCTCTTGATATGCCCACAGGAGTTGTTACCGGTGGCTCCATAGCTCGGCAGGAAGTGTGCATGCGCATAGGGGGCATCGAGTGGGGCGATGCGATCAAGCGTCTCCATAAGATCCGTCTCCACGCAGGGAAGCCCCTCGTTTACCACGATTCCGCAGGTCGTATGCGACAAAATAATCGCCGCCAAGCCATTGGTCACCGAGCTGCGTTCGATGGCAGCGTGCACGTCCTCGGTAATATCGATGAACTGGTCCGGAGCAGTCGATAGATAGCTCAATGTCTCGAGCGTCACCATGTTCACTCATCCCCTTCAAGAAAACGCAGGGCATTACCCCAGTAGAGCCTTTCTCGCGCATCATCGCGCATGGGCACGGTATCGAGCGCCCGCTTGAGTTTGAATGCACGGAAGCGCGGCGTATTGCTGGCGAACATCACTTGGTGCGATAGCGCGCGCTCATACCACAGCGGCCCCATATCGACCGTGAAAAGACGCTGCATCATCTCCTCGGGCGAATCGATGTAAGTGATAGAGGTGTCCGCGTAGCAGTTGGGATACTTGAGCAGCATCGCCACGGTCTCGCGCACCCAGGGCCAGCCAAAATGGGTCAAACTAAAACGCACATTTGGATGCGTTGCGATTGTGTGCTCAAATGCAAGCGGGTTACTGCGCGAGAGCTCTGCGCCCGGCTCCCAAGACATACCGGCATGGAAAACCACCGGCTTGTTATAGCGCTCGCACAGTTCGTAAAGCGGCTCGGCCACAGCATCATCGGGGGCAAAACCCTGCTTTGCAGGATGCAGGCAAAGCCCCTTTGCCCCCAACTCGGTAAAGGCGCGCTCCAATTCGTCTGCGGCACCGCTCACCTGCGGGTCTACGCTCGCAAATCCCCACAGACGATCGGGATGTGCGGCAACCAGCATGGCAATCTGGTCATTGGTGCCAAAGTGCCCTCCGCATGCCGTGGTTACATCGAGCGGCATGAGCACGCTCTTCTGCACATCGCAGACGTCCATCTCGACTTGAAGCTCATCCCAATCCATGGGGCCCATATGCCCCATACCAAATTCTCGTGACCAAAAACCGAATCCATCAGGCTCATCACCCGGCGTACAGATCTCGCCGTAGAGCATAGGATGGACCAACATGTCGATAACCATTTCGTACTCCTTTCCAGGCATTTGACCCTAGTACGGCTCAAACGAACCGATCACTCGGGACGACAGCTCAGCGCCCGCCTTCATACACGCCGGAATATCAAGGCCATCGATCACGCCCTTGGTAAACCCGGCGATATACGAGTCGCCGGCACCCACGGTATTAACGACCTTCTCCGCCGGCACGATCCCGCACTCATAGAAGCGCTCACCGTCATAGGCAATGCTTCCCTTCTCGCCAAGCGTGGCAACCGCAACGCGCGGCCCCAATTCCTGCGCGTGACGTACCCAGTCCCGCAGCTCCGGAGTGTCATCTTCAAACGACATAAATGCGTAGTCAACGTAGGGAAAATGATTCTCGCAGGCATATTCGGGATCCTGGCTGAACACCGAGAAGTCCATAACCACCGTCTTGCCCGCATCATGCCACTCGGGCAGGAGGTCCAAACAATTGCCAAACAGGTCGGTATGAATGATGTCATGCTCTAGGATAAACGCCCGGTCATCTTCATTCGGACGATATGTCTCCATTACGCCATCGATTGCCTCGAGATGCACGCGATCGACGCCGTCTTTCAATGCCATGAGCATCACCGAGGTGTCGCCATCCTCCACCCGCAGATGAGAGATATCAAACCCCTCGGCGGCCAGCGCCTCTCTCATCTTGTCTCCGTACTCGTCCTTGCCGACAACCGACACGGCGGATACCGAAACGCCCATTCGTGCAAGATGGATACCCCAGTCAATGCCATTACCAGTCGGATAGAACACGCCGATGTTTTGATAGACGTCCGCACAGCAAAAACCAGCCGCACACGCTTTAATACCCATGGTCTTCTCCAATGTTCAAAAGGGGACCCACCACATGGCGAGCCCCCTTTTCGCGTTTCGCTTATTGTTTTGCATCGGCTGTCCAAGGCCTCATAGCCAGACCGCCGTACGCTTTCTTAAGCTATTCGACGATTGGTGCTCCGTGGCCCCAAGAACCTTCCATGCCGCACACGGTCGAGGCAAACCCGGCAGCAAAGTCGAGCGCGCGCTCGATGGCCTCGGCGCCACCCTCACCACGCTTGGCGAAATCGAGATAGCACATCAAAAACGAGGTGAGGAACGAGTCGCCCGCCCCCATGGTGTCCTTCATGTCCGTTACCGGTTTAGCCAGCTGGCGGTAATAACGCTCGCCGTCGTAAGCGATGCAGCCCTCGGCGCCCGCCGTAGCCGACACAAAACGCGGACCCAGATCCTTCACCCATGCCAGACGCTCGCGAATCTCGTCCTCACTCGCGGCATCCGCCGCACTAAAGAAAGCAAAATCGACATAGGGCGCAATCTGCTCGTAGTACTCGTCGGTGGAGTCGTCCGAAAAGTCAAAAGAGACCGTGACGCCCGCAGCCTTCAACTTGGGCAGCTCGCGCTCGGTGAAGCAATAGTTGCCCGAATGAACCACATCGAACTGCTTCATGTACGAAAGGTCAAAGCGATCGAGAACATAGCGCGCATCGCCACGGATACCGCCCTCGTTGGAGCCGAGGAAGACACGGTCACCGTCAACGACGGTCACGCGAGCCGCTCCGTTCTCGCCAATCATCTGCTCGCACTTGTCAAGCTCGATACCCTCATCCTCGAGGCTTGTAATGACATGCTCGGCAGCGGCGTCATTGCCAAAAATGCCCATGTATGCAGAGCGTGCGGCACCGCATTTCTTGGCATAAACGGCGAAGTTCACCGCATTGCCGCCGGGATACATGGTGTGGATATGCTCGTAGCGATCGACGACGTTGTCGCCAAATCCGAGCGCGTTAACGTTAAATGCCATGGCCTTTGCCCCTTCTAGTACTCGACAACACCCATATAGCGACGGAAATCGGGATCGTGATCAAACACCTTGCCGCGTGCAGCACGCAGCTCGCAGTTCATGGCGTAGAACAGCACCGGGTCCAGATAGGCACGGACGCTCGCCGGCACGGCTTCCATACCGTACTCCTTGGCATCGAGCACCATCAGCGTATCGGTATGCGTCTTAAGGAACGCAAGGGCGCGCTCGTCCATGGCACGGCACTCGCTGGAGCCCATCTGCAGGAAGTAAAAAACGCCATCCTGAGTAGCCTCGAAGGGGCCGTGGAAGTACTCGGCAGAGTGGATGTAGCTGCAGTGCTGCCACTGCATCTCCATAAGAGAGCAGATAGCGAAACCGTAGGTCTGGCTAAAGTTGGGACCGCTGCCCAGAATGTAGAAGAACTCGTGCTCCTGGCAAAGCTTGGCAAAACGATCGCCTAGCTCGGCATTTACCTTCTCACGTGCCGGGGGAAGAATCTTATCCATCTCGGCGATACCGGCATACATATCGGCAAGATCGGCGTAGCCCTCCTGCTGATCGAGCAGCTCGGCCGCAAGCGACAGCGAAATGCCAGCGGGGACCTCGGCCTGCGGCACGCCCTCGCCCCACGGGTAGACCCACGTGGTCCACTTGCCGGAGTCAATCTTGGATCCAGCGTTGTCGGTCTGGGCGATCACCGTAGCGCCGGCAGCAAGGGCAATCTCACAGCCCTCGACGACCTCGGGGGTGTTGCCACTGTGGCTGCAAGCAATGACCAGGGATTTCTCACCCAAGCGGCGCGGGCGCATGATATCAAACTCGCGAGCCGTATAGATATACGAAGTGAAGGTGGTTGCCTCGCGCTGCAGAAGCTCATGAGCCGGGATCAAATCGATCATGGAGCCACCGCAAGCAATCCAGTAGACGCTGTCGAACTTGCCCTTCTCGGCAATTGCCTCTTTGATCAGATCGTGTGCGTTCATATCCAGTTCCTTTCTTGTTTGGTCCGCAATCAATGACGTTGGCTGCGTGGCCGATAGTTGGTTTAGTCAATCAGATATTTCTCGAATGCGGCCATGTTCTTGGCATCTGCCGCCGCCGGGTCATCGTAGTAACGCCCGTCCGTGATTTCCTGGCCCAGCATGCCATCGAAACCATGGGCATTAAGCGTGGCGACGAAGGCGTCCATATCGTGCTTGCCATCGCCCCACACCAGATGGCCATACGGGTCACCGTCGATAAAGTGCATCTCGTGAATTGCCCCATCACCAAAGGCGGCAAACCAGTCCTCGAGCGTCTCGCCCGCAACGCCCATCGCGGTTGTATCAACCATGGGCTGTAAGTACGGGCTCGCGACCTCGTCAATCATGCGCTTCGCATCGGAAACCGTCGTTACAAGGTTGCTCTCCTCGGGACGCAGGCTTTCCATCGTAAGCACCAGACCGTGCTCGCCGGCATACTCCGCCAGAATGGACAAGTGCTCGCGGCTGCGCTTCCAGGCTTCCTCGCGGTCCTCGTCCCAGTCGCCCCAGCCCGAGTTGACGGACATACGGTCGCACCCAAGTACCTCGGCAAGCTCAATGCCGTGCTTAAAGTACGCCAGGCTGCGCTGTTCATGCAGCGGTTTGCGTGCGCAGTACTGCCAAGGATAGACAACATTCTCGGGGCACAGAGTACGATACCTAAGCCCACGGCCTGCAGCCTTTTTCGCCAGGACCTCAGCCTCAAAGTAGCCCGTGTGGTCGAGCGTCACATGCGGCTCCGCACACCACAGTTCAATGGACTCAAAGCCCAAACGCTGCTGCACATCAAGGAAATAATCGAGCGACCACATGATGTAGTGGATATTCATGCCCGCAATCTGTTCGCGGCGCAGCGTCGGTTTGGATTCAGACATCTTATGCCTCCTTATTTCGATCGAACACGATTTGTCCGTCCGACATCGTCATATCAACCGAAAGATCGCGTGCGTCGCGATAATCGAGGTCGAACACATCCCGATCGAGCACGCAGATATCGGCAAGCTTGCCGACCTCAAGCGTACCCAGTTCGTCTTCGCGCATCAGATCGTACGCGCCCCCGGCAGTCCAAGCACGCAAGAGCTCGACAAGCGTCAGCGCGTTGGCCTCATTCACGGGCAGCCCATCGTCGAAGTATCCACCGCACGCGCTGTAGATTGACTCGCCCAGGCTCGGAATCAGCAGTGGCAAATCCGTACCACAGCACACCGTGCATCCGGAATCTTCCATGCCGCGGCGATTCCAGCTATGCAAAAGTCGCGTCTCGCCAATTTGTCGACACATCATCGACAGGCAGTCCTCGCGCCTGTCCAGCGTCAAAATCTGCGGATAGACCTCGCAAATTCCACCTAACTTGCCAAACTCGACAAGATCGGTCGGGTCAGAGTTCTCGAGATCGGTAATCGCATGGCGGCGAAGCATCCGTCCATGCTCGTCTCGAGGCAGCGAGGCATAGAGCGCCACGGTGCGGCGAACGGCGCCATCGCCCTGGCAATGCAAGGAATATCGGAAGCCGTCAGCATCAATTGCACGCAGCTCGTTCTCAATCAGATCCCACTCGGGCTCTTCGACAACCGTCTTGCCGGCAGCTCCCGCATCGGCCGTGTCCTCATAGGGGTCAATCATCTCGGCAAGCCCCGCCCATACGCCGCGATCGGTCATACGGTTGAAGCCAGAAAAACGAACGAACGGTCCCCGGAAGCGCTCTCGCGCCTCGCGGGCATATGCCAAATTTGCACCGGCACCCACCGGCTGCGACATCATAGAGACGCGAACCGTCAGCTCACCAGATTCCTCACGGCGAGCCATTTCGTCGGCAAAGCCGTAGTAGTCATCAAACGCCATCTCCTTGATGGCGGTAACGCCGCGCTCGTTAAGCATGCTCATGTAGTCCGAATACCCGGCGCGCACCTCGGGTAGCGCGAGGAAATCGCTCATCATGCGCCAGATCTTCTCGGCATAGCACGCCTGGGGTGTAAAGCCGTATCGCGCACTGGCGGCAGCATTGAGAACGCAGGTCTCCGCACCCGGTGTAAAGCAGACGACAGGGATATCGCCAAAACAATCGTCAAACACAGCTGCCGTATTTGCGTTCTCGGCATCCGATGCCAACGTTTCGGGCATGTTGTGGCCAAAAGCCGCCGCACAATCCGGATGATCATCTTTCCATGCACGCAAGAGCGACACGGCCTCTTTGGCATCGGCGACGCCGGATAGATCAGACCCCAACGTCCGCAGCGCCCAGCCCGTATAGAAGGTATGCACATCGATCAGGCCAGGCATGACGGTGCGGTCGCCCAGGTCAACTACCTCGTCCGCTTGGGTCAAATACGAAGCTACCTCACACTTGGTGCCAACAGCCTCAATTCGATTGCCACGGACCGCTACGAAACCTTCAAACGGCAGGTCCCCCGTACCGGTAAAGACGCTCTTAGACGTCAGGACCGTCAAACGATCAGACATCACAACCACCTACATCGGAAGCATGCCAGAGATTGCCGTTACGATCAGGCCAAAGACGACCATGAAAATGAAGAACTTCCAAATGGTCTTCCACCATTGGCCAAACGAAATCTTAGCCACGGCAAGGCCGGCGACCGTCATGCCCGCCACGGGACTGATGGTGTTGATGGTCTGATTAGCAAACTGGAGCGCGGTAACGGCTGCCTCGGGATTGAGGCCCATAAGCTCGGTCAGGGGGCCCATAACAGGCATGGTGAGCGCCGCCAGGCCAGAACTCGAGGGAACCAGCAAAGAGAGCAGGCCAAGGACGATATACATAAACGTGGTGTAGACGGCGGCGGGTGCACCGGCGAGCGCAGTAGCGAGCGCCTGGAGGATGGTGTCGATGATCATGCCGCCCTCGGCGATGACCAGAATACCGCGAGCGATACCAATAACGATGGCAGCGTACGCAAAGTCGGCGAGACCCTTAACGAACTCCTCAGCGATCGTCTGCTGGTCAAGACCGCCCAGGATACCGGCAAGCAAGCCCATGCCAAGGAACACGGCGGAAATCTCATTCATGTACCAGCCCTGGGTAACAAGACCCCAGACGATAATGCCCATACCGCAAGCAAAATCGATAAGCACGAGCTTCTGACGGATAGTGAACTCTTCCTCAATGGAGGCATCGGTCACGGAAAACTCGATACGCTTGAGCTTATCGTCCTCATACGTAATGGACGACTCGGGGTTTTTCTTGACGCGCATGGCGTAGCGCATGGCCCATGCGATACCGACGGCAGTGAAGATGACCCAAGAAACGGCGCGCAGCCACAGTTGCGGATTGCCCTCGATGCCAATGATGCCTTGGGCGATCAAAACATTAAACGGGTCGATGGTCGAGGCACAATATCCCAGGTTAGGGCCAAGGAAGCAGATGATGAATGCCGTCATCGAGTCATAACCGATACCCATCATGATGGGAATGAAGATGGCATAGAACGGCAGGGCTTCCTCAGACATACCAAACGTAGTGCCGCAAATGGACAGCAACGTCATCGTGATGGGAATGATGAGGATGTCCTTGTTCTTAAGCTTTTTAATCACACGGCTCATGCCGGCATTCAAAGCGTTGGTCTTGGTGATGATTGCGAACGACCCGCCAATCAATAAGACGAACGCAACGACGTCGGCAGCCTCCTGGATGCCCTTAGTGGGCGCTTGCAGGACCGCGAAGATATCCTGCCCCAGATTGATGGTCTCGCCGGTCTCGGAATCGGTGTAGTTCTTATCGACCTGTTCATAGGTTCCAGCAACGGCGACTTCACGCTCGCCCGCCGCTGTCGAAATCGTCTTGCGCTGATACTGACCAGAGGGAACGATCCAAGTCAAGACCGCAAAGACAACGATCAGCAAGAACATGATCGTATAGACATGCGGTAATTTGAACTTAAAACGTCTGTTTGTCTTCTTCGCCTTCGTATCTGACATAGATACCTCCAAAGAACTCGAGACTGCATCGCATCTCGCTTCAACGTTTGCACAAGACAAACGTTCTATGACGTTCTATAGGTTACCAGCAGCTTTTCTCGCCATCAAGATAATTTCAAACTGATTGCCGCAACGCGGTTGAACGGTTGCGTTTGCGCCGTGAACGGTATGGAAACGCCCGGTGAGATGATCCACCGGGCGCTTTCATACGCAATGTCCTAGATGTCAAAAACGTAGCGAGACCCAACGATCCGCTGACGACCGATGATAAACGGCCGCCGCTGCTCGTCGAAAAAGAAGGCTTCCATATAAAACAAGGGTTCGCCAACGGGAACTGCCAACAACCGAGCGACCTCGGGCGACGCACACGCGATCTCAAGCGTGCATGGGTCGGTAAACGCGGGCGTGCGGCCCGTCCGGTTGCGCACGAACTCAAAAATGGATTGGTTAGATAGAGGTGCCGTTGATAGATAGGCGTTGTCCTCGTAAACATATATGTTGTTCTCGAGCATGACAGGGACGCCATCGGCAGTACGCACGCGCTCAACGCAGATCAAGTCAGTTCCAACGGGAACACCAAAGAACTGTGCTTCGGTGGAATCCGCCGGCAGCATCTTTCTCGAAATGACACGCGCCCCCGGTTCCATTCCGTTAACGCGGCATGCGTCCGAAAAACTCTGGACGTCATCCTTCTGGCGAATCTTGCGCTTGAGCTTGGGGGCATTGACAAACGTGCCTTTCCCCTGTCGCTTCGTTAGATAACCCTGTTGGACGAGCTCCTCAATAGCGCGTCGCACGGTAACGCGGCCAACTTTATAGCTCTCAGCCAATTCGAATTCGTTGGGTATCCGCGCACCTGCCTTGTAGGCACCGGAGTTGATTTCGTTTTTGATGATATCGATAACCTGTTGGTACAGCGGTATCGCTGCTTTACCGTCAGTTAGCCCTTCAGTCGGTGGCATATACCCTCTCCAAGCACAATTAAGTCTAAAACGGGCTTAAGGGCATTCAACAAGTCCTTAAGCCCGCATTAGCTTAAAGTATGCTAGGTGTCGCACCAAAATGTCGGCTATTTACTCATCAGACCCGAAAAACGCGCAACTACCGCGCTCCTAAGAAAGCGTGAGCAGCTCCGGCAGCTGATCGATGATCTTGTCCGCGGCATCCTGGCTAAAGCCAAAGCGCTCCTCGCGCTTGGCAATGACCGTCAGGCCGGCACGCTTGCCGGCAGTGATGCCAGGCACCGAATCCTCAACGCAGCAGCAACGGACCGCAGGCAGCCCCAACAGGTCCAGCGCATGCAGGTAGATGTCGGGCTCGGGCTTGCTCTCCTTAAACTGCTCGCCGCTCACCACAT
Organism: uncultured Collinsella sp.; assembly: GCA_938023905.1. Lineage (GTDB taxonomy): Bacteria > Actinomycetota > Coriobacteriia > Coriobacteriales > Coriobacteriaceae > Collinsella. The sequence goes on from CALJCO010000011.1 coordinate 32,145, forward strand.
ACTCAAAGGCATCCGACAGCCCGCATGCATTGAGCACTTCCTCGATGCTATCCATGGGAGACGAGCTGGCAAGCGCCACGCGAACGCCGCGGCGCGGCAGCTCGCGAATCGTATCCACAGCGCCCGGGTTAATCAAAGCCTGGTAGTCACGCGGACGCTTATGCGCCCACTCGTCCCAACGGGCCAATGCTTCCTCGCCAGTGAAGTGCCCTTTACCGGCGCGCTCAAACCAATCGACCAGCATATGCAGGAAGAACTGATGTGAGGTACCAACCTGCCCGTTCAACTCCTCTTGGGTCAGATTCAACCCAAGCTCCTTGGCAAACGCGGCAGTCTCGCCCAGGTAGTAATACTCGGTATCGACAATGACGCCGTCCATGTCAAAGATAACGGCGTCGAACGGAAATGCGGACACGGCACCCTCCCTAGCAAAAGGGCGCCCGCAAGCGGACGCCCGAACCATGCACTATCGGCGATTCTAACCCAGCAGTTGGTCAAGTGCTACCGCGATACCGTCTTCGTTGTTGTTGGCGGTCACCATCTGGGCCACGGCCTTGACTTCATCGACAGCGTTACCCATGGCGACGCCGGTACCAGCCCACTCGATCATGGGCTTGTCGTTCTGGCCGTCGCCAAACGAGACGACCTCGCTGGCATCGATGCCGAGCTTGGGCAGGGCACCCTCGAGCGCGCGGGCCTTGTCGATACCGGGCGCCGTGTACTCAAAGTACCAGTCAGCCGTAAACATGCCCGAAAGCGTCTGCTTAAAGGGCGCATACATCTCCTCGTGATGCGCCTGCAGGTAGGTCGGATCGCCCGCCGTCAGCAGCTTGTCCACGGGATAAGCATCAGCGACCTCATGCAGGCTCTCCACCTCGCGAATCTTAAGATCGCACGCGTCGCGCTCATACTTGACGATATTCTTCTGCGAGCCGTCAGGCAGCGTGATCATGCAATGGTACGAGTCCTCGACGTGCAAATCGCGACCAAGCGAAATCATAGGGATCACGTCAAAATTACGCAGGTGATCAATCAGGCGATGCAATTCGTCGGCAGGCATAGCCTGATCGAACAGCACCTCGTCGGTCTGGGCATCGACCACATGCGCGCCATTAAAGGCAACTAGCAGACCGTCATGGTTTTGAAGGTCGAGCTCCTGCGCCAAGGCGTGCAGCCCCCATGCGGGACGGCCCGAAGCCAAGATGAGCTTAATGCCCGACTCCTGCGCCGCGAGCAGTTTCTCGCGCGTACGCGGGCTGATCACCTTCTGGTCGTTGGTGAGCGTACCGTCGATATCCATTGCGATGGCTTTGATTGCCATATATGCCTCCCTGTCATTGAGCAACCTTGTCTGAGCCATCATACAGAACACCCACGGCGGCGCTGTTTGCAACGGAAAAAATGTCATATTGTCCCAAACATGAACGGCGTGCCTTCGACGATTGCGATGCCCGTCGAGGCGCCTCCCGATACATTCCATTCTATCCAGATAGCAAAGGGCCCGCATCCCAACGGATACGGGCCCTTGTCGGCTATGCGTTAGTTTTCGCAGCGAATCCTACTTACGGTGCGCGCGATAGAACTCGATGAGCGCCTGGGTCGAAGCGTCCTGCTCGGCCTTGGCGGCGTCGTCGTGGAAGGCAGGGGTGATCTGCTTGGCAAGCTGCTTGCCCAGCTCAACGCCCCACTGGTCGTAGGAGTCGATGCCCCAGACCGTACCCTCGACAAACGTGATGTGCTCGTACAGGGCGATGAGCTCGCCAAGCGCGAACGGGGTCAGCGTGTCGCCAAAGATCGAGGTCGTCGGACGGTTGCCCTCAAAGCAGCGAGCCGGGACGATCTGCTCGGGCGTGCCCTCGGCGCGCACCTCATCGGCCGTCTTGCCAAAGGCGAGCGCCTTGGTCTGGGCCAGGAAGTTGCCCAGGAACAGCTCGTGCACGTCCTGGCCGTTGTCGGTTGCAGGGTTGGCGGTGTTGGCGAAGGCGATGAAGTCGGCCGGAACCACCACGGTGCCCTGGTGCAGCAGCTGGTAGAAGGCATGCTGGCCGTTGGTGCCGGGCTCGCCCCAGAAGATTTCACCGGTGTCGGAGGTCACGGCGCTGCCGTCCCAGCGGACATGCTTGCCGTTGGACTCCATGGTGAGCTGCTGCAGGTAGGCCGGGAAACGGTGCAGATACTGGCAGTACGGAAGCACGGCGTGGCTCTTGGAACCGAAGAAGTTGACGTACCAGACGTTGAACAAACCCATCAGCGCGACGGCATTGTTCTCGAGCGGCGTGTTGCAGAAGTACTCGTCGATGGCGTGGAAGCCCTCAAGGAACTGCTGGAAACGCTCGGGGCCGAGCACGACGATCAGCGACAGGCCCACGGCGGAGTCGACGGAGTAGCGGCCGCCGACCCAGTTCCAAAAACCAAAGGCGTTAGCCGGGTCGATACCGAAAGCCTCGACCTTCTCGAGTGCGGTGGAAACGGCGACGAAGTGCTTTGCCACAGCCTCGGCGTTCTGCTCATCGGAGCCATCGATGGCGCCCTGAGCCTTGAGCTGCTCGAGCATCCAGGTCTTGACCTCGCGGGCGTTGGTGAGGGTCTCGAGCGTGGTGAAGGTCTTGGAGACGATGATCACGAGCGTGGTCTCGGGATCCAAACCCTTGAGCTTCTCGGCCTGGTCGTTGGGGTCGATGTTGGAGATATAGCGGCAGTCGATACCGGCGTCGGCATAGGGGCGCAGAGCCTCGTAAGCCATGACCGGGCCCAGATCGGAGCCGCCGATGCCGATGGACACCAGGTGCTCGATCTTCTTGCCGGTAACGCCCTTCCACTCACCGGAGCGCACGCGCTCGGCGAAAGCATACATGCGATCGAGGACCTCGTGCACGTCGGCGACGACGTCCTGGCCGTCAACGATGAGCTGGCCTTTCTCGCTCGCCGGACGGCGCAGCGCGGTGTGCAGGACGGCGCGGTCCTCGGTGGTGTTGATGTGCTCGCCGGAGAACATGGCGTCGCGGCGCTCCTCGAGCTTCACCTCGCGGGCAAGATCGCACAGCAGCTTGACGGTCTCGTCGGTCACCAGGTTCTTGGACAGATCGAAATGCAGGTCACCGGCGTCAAAGCTCAGCTTGTTCACGCGCTCGGCATCGGCGGCGAACCAGGCCTTGAGGTCGATACCTTCGGCCTCGAGCTTCTCCTGATGAGCCTCGAGCGCCTTCCAAGCGGCAGTCGACGTAGCATCGATAGGTGCGGCAACAGTTGCCATAGAGTCCTCCTCAGCATACGAGCGCACGCCTCCATGCGCCCGGACATTCAGATGCCACTATTCTAGCGCAGGTCAAGACTATAATCAGCGAGCGTTGCCAATCGGCCCCCAAACGGCAACCGACCAAAAAGGGACAGGTTTAATTTGGCAGGTCAAACGCTTTACCAATCAAAAATAACCTATCCCTTTATGCCAAATATTAGGCCGCAGCGCAGACGCTACCGAGCAACTCACGCAGAGGAGACCCGATGCCCTCCAGCAGTTCGGGCGCGATGATGGCAAAAACGGGAACCTCGCCGGCCCCCACGACGGCAGGCACCTTGCCCTCCGAGACGATACATCCATAAGGGACAAAACCGTCTTCGCCGACATCGAGCGCCGCCATGCGACGGGCGAGCTCGCGCGCAAAGCCGGCAGTATCGGCATCGCCAATCGCCAAGACAAAGTCCACGCCTTCGTCGGTCGCCAGGGCCACGGCTTCGTCGATCAGCTCGTCTCCTCCGTCGCCTTCAACCGAGCCGCAGCGGAAAAGCACGCGCTCGAGCAGGGCGCGATCGAGCGAGCCCAGCGCCGCCGAAACGAGCTCATCACGCGTGTGCTTGTCGCCTCCCAGCACGACCAGTGCCTTGGTGCCGCCATAGTGGGCAACCAATCGCCCGCACCAGCGAGCCACATCCCCATCCGCAACCAAGCGCGTCGGCATACCAAACCCATAGTTGACCATTATCCCCACAACCCTTCCGTGCTTTATGGTGGTATCAATCGTTAGCCTCATGCTACGAAGCGAGCTTTTCCGAGCTGTTACGCACTCTTTAGGGCTGCGTTAAAAACCCGATGCAGCCGCACGACCATACCTGCCAAAAAGGGGCAGGTTTTGACGGTGTCCGGTCGAGCAGGTATTATCGAACAGGTATTCGATAAGAACATGTGTTTGATGGGAGGACGCGTGGGGCACGAGCGTCACACCTATATCTGCATCGACCTCAAGACGTTTTACGCTAGCGTCGAGTGCGTTGACCGTGGGCTTAACCCGCTCACCACCAACCTGGTCGTTGCCGACGAATCGCGCGGGCGCACGACCATCTGTCTCGCTATCACGCAGGCCATGAAAGACCTCGGGATACATAACCGCTGCCGTTTGTTCGAGATTCCCGACGGCATCGACTACATCAAGGCCGTACCGCGCATGCAGCACTATATGGAGGTGTCGGCGCAAATCTACGGCATCTATCTGGAATACGTGAGTCCGCAAGACATTCACGTCTACTCAATTGACGAGTGCTTTATCGACGTGACACCCTATCTGGACCTCTATCACACCGATGCGGAAGGCTTCGCCTGCATGTTGCGCGACGAGGTCCTGGCACGCACCGGCATCACGGCGACGGTCGGCATCGGCCCCAACCTATTCCAGGCCAAGGTTGCACTCGATATCACCGCCAAGCACGTGCCCAGTCGCATCGGAAAACTCGACGACGAGACCTTTCGCAAGGAGATCTGGCCCCATCGCCCCATCACCGACATCTGGGGCATCGGCCCCGGCGTGGCGGCCCGTCTCGAGAAATACGGCGTCTACGATCTGATGGGCGTCGCGGCGCTCGACGAAAACCTGCTTTACGACGAGCTCGGCGTCAATGCCGAGTATCTCATCGACCACGCCTTTGGGCGCGAGCCGACAACCATCGCCGATATTCAGGCCTATCGCCCGCAGGCAACCTCAACAACCACGGGGCAAGTGCTATCGAAAGGCTATGCCTACGAGCAGGCCTACACCGTCTTGCGCGAGATGGTCGACAACGCCGTGTTGGACTTAGTCGATAAGCACGTGGTCTGTGACAGCATCTCACTCTTCGTAGGTTATGCGAGCGAACGAGCCGACATACGCCGCCTCGACGCCAGCGGCACGGCGCAATATGTAGACGGATGCGGGCATTTGCGTTCGAGCACGTCGAGCATAGAACCCGCCGCAACCGCCGGCCCCGAGCTCGCACCCCGTGCGCCCAAGCCCGTCCAACGCGATGACGAACGGCACCGCCTGGTGCGCGAAGCACAGGCAATCGACGGCATCTTTGTGGGAGAGCACGGCGGCAAACCGCGTGGTGGCTATGCTGCGCTGTTCGCGCATTCCAATGCATCCCGCAAGCTGCCCGAGCGCACCAATTCGTTTAAGAAGATCATGGGGTATTTCGATGACCTTTGGGCACAAACAGTCGATCCCAAACGACCGGTCAAGCGCATCAACCTTGGATTTGGCAACCTCATGCCCGAGGAATTTACCACCATCGATCTGTTCAGCGATATCGAGGCCGATGAGCGCGAGCGCGACCTGGCGCGCGCCGTCCTGGCCGTGAAAGGCAAGTACGGCAAGAACGCGCTCGTCAAGGGATTAAGCTTTACCGCCGGCGCCACCGCGCGCGAACGCAACGACCAAGTTGGAGGACACCGTGCCTAAACCCAAACAACAGCCCGTGCGCCCGCTGACCGCCTTCGAGCGCCTGGCGGACCCCGAGGGAAGACGTCGATCCGCCGACCCCAAGCTCACCGCCAACGGCGCCGTCCGTGCCGGCCGTGCCGCGCAGTTTATGCCCTTTGCCGCCCTCACGGGATACTACGAACTCGTGCGCAAGCAGGAAATCACCGTCGAGCCAAAACGTGAGCTCACGGAAGAAAAAGCCCTCGTGCTCTCTAAAAAACTCGAGGGTCTCAAACGTGGCGACTTGGTTCGTGTCACCTATTACGATACATACGGCTATCGCAGCCGCACCGGCATCCTCGACGAGGCGCTCCCCGCCTTCAAGCTCCTCAAGCTCCGAGACATCGCCATCGACTTCGACGACATCCAAGACATCGAGCTGCGCGGACGAGCCTAGCCAAGGAAGCGCACCCAGAGCGACGCTTACAGCGTCATGACGTAGTAACCCGCATCTCTCACGGCAGTCTCAAGGACACCGCGATTGATCGGCCGCTTGGAGCGCACACGCGCTGTGTGGTCCGCGTACGTTACCGTAGCCCACACACCATCCAGCGCATTGAGGGCATTGGCTACATTCTGAGCGCAGCCTTCACAGCTCATGCCGCCGATGAGCAGCTCATCGCTATAGGGATAGTGTGACGCATCGGTATCCACCACAACAACCTTTTTGGCCTTCTTGCCGCTCGCACCATCGCTGCAACAACTCTTCCCGTGTGTCGAAGCGGCAATGCGACGCAGTCCAAAAAACATGCCGACGGCAATGACGGCCAGCACGATGAGATTCGCAGGGTTGAGCAAGTCACTCATGCGCTCCCCTTTCAAGTAGCACTATCTAGATACCCCCATGGGGTGTCCCCATCTTAACCCAAAATCATGTCTGTTCGGTCAATTAGTTTCCCTCTTCAAACTTTTTTGTTGACCATGGCTTACTTTCGTGTATAAGTTTTCCTAGGCTAACAGTTTAGATCCGTAAGGAGCGCCGTGACTCGAACCATAGACATCCCAACGTTTCAGGCGGCAGTCGTGCGCAACTGCTCTCCCACGCTCGCGGGCATCAAGCCGGCATCGCTCTTTACCTATCCAGGCACCTACGCCCACGGGGACGGCTCGACCACAACCGAAACCATTGCAGAACGCCGAGCACGCCTGCTCAACGTTATCGCCCAGTGCAATCGCGAGCTTGACCCGCTCGGCATCCACCTGAGTGTTTTGGTCTGGCGGCCCTGCGGAGCGCTCGTGTACGCGTACCAAGCCAAAAACCTCACCACCTATTTCGCAGACCCTCGCGTCCAAACGGCGCTCACCTCGGAAGGCTACGACACGAGAGACCTTTCGGCATGCCTTGTGCATTTGGCATCACGCATCACGCTCGCGAGCAATAACGTCGCGGAATGCGCCTGCAGCCAGACTCGATGCGCACTACCCCAGCAAGCTAGCTGCAGCAAAGACTGCACCTGCGAGTTTCCGCACGAAATAGGCTACTTCCTTGGATATCCCTACGACGACGTGCACGAGTTTATCGTCCAGCGCGGCGAGAACTACAAGGTCTTTGGGGCCTGGAAGGTTTACGCAAATGTCGAGCAGGCGCTTGCGACGTTTGATGCCTACCGTGCCTGCACCCAATACTTCACTTTTATCTATCAGCAGGGCTGCAGCCTGGCGCAACTTGCCCAGGCAACCCGATAGAACGTACAAGCCGCGGCAAGCGCCGCACGACCGAAAGGACAAAACATGAGCAAGATCGCCGTCGTCTACTGGAGCGGCACGGGCAATACCGAGGCCATGGCAAACCTCGTCGCCGAAAGCGCCACGTCCGCGGGGGCCGAGACTGAGGTCATCCCCTGCGCCGACTTCTCTGCCGACAAGGCCGCCGAATATGATGCCTTCGCCTTCGGCTGCCCCGCCATGGGCTCCGAGGAGCTTGAGTATGACGAGTTTCAGCCTATGTGGGACGAGGTCAAGGAGACCCTCGGCGACAAGAAGGTCGTCCTCTTTGGCTCCTATTCGTGGGCCGAGGGCGAGTGGATGGACAACTGGAAGGCCGACGCCGACGAGGCCGGCGTCAACGTCGTGGACTCCGTCATTTGCTACGATGCGCCCGACGATGAGGGCGAGGCGGCCTGCAAGGCCCTCGGAGCCGAGCTCGCGTAACGAAACCAGGCCTCCAAAAGAGCCTGTATCACAGCGCATCCCCATCCCTACAAAAGAGCGGGGGCTGGATTCAAGTCCAGCCCCCGCTCTTTTGTAACGGCAGTTACATCAACCGGCTACGAGATATTTCCCAAGAACGCCTTGGTGCGCTCGCTCTTGGGGTGGTCGAAGACCTCGCTCGGCGTACCCTCTTCCACAATGACGCCGCCGTCCATAAAGACGACGCGGTCGGCGACATCGCGGGCAAAGCCCATCTCGTGCGTCACGACGATCATGGTCATGCCGTCGCGTGCCAGGTCGCGCATGACACCCAGGACGTCGCGCACGAGCTCGGGGTCGAGCGCCGAGGTGGCCTCGTCAAAGAGCATGACGTGCGGGTTCATCGACAGGGCGCGGGCGATGGCAACGCGCTGCTGCTGACCGCCCGAGAGCTGGCTCGGCATAAAGTCGATACGCTCGGCAAGACCGACCTTGGTCAGCTCCTCGACGGCAATCTTCTCGGCCTCTTCCTTGCTGCGCTTGAGCACCTTCTGCTGCGCGAGCATGACGTTCTTTTTGACTGAGAGGTGCGGGAACAAATTGAACTGCTGGAACACCATACCCAGATGCGTGCGCACCTTGTTAAGATCGACGCCCTTGGCGCACACGTCCACACCCTCAACGACAATCGAGCCACTCGTGGGATGCTCAAGACGGTTGATGCAGCGAAGCATCGTCGACTTACCCGAGCCCGAGGGACCCAGAACTACGACGACCTCGCCCTTGTGCACATCCAGATCGATATCGCGCAGGACCACGTTATCGCCAAAGGCCTTCTGGAGGTTCTTGATGCTGACGACGACCTCGTTCGAGTTATTGGTTTCGCTCATGATAGGACCTCCTTACAGACCGGCGATGTGATCGGCGGGCGTCGCGACGACCTGTCCGGCGCTCTTGGCGGGACGCTTCTTCTTAGTTTCGGCCGTGCCCAAAAGCCTCGCCTCAAGGCCGCTCACCAAGCGAGCGAGCGGCAGGGTGATGACCAGATAGAACAGGGCGGCAACCACGTACGGTGTAATAGAGCCCGTCGTGGCCACGATGGTACGGGCGTTCATGACGATCTCGACCACGCCCACGGCCGCGAGCAGCGACGTATCCTTGTAAAGCAGGATAAACTCGCTGGTCAGCGTAGGCAGGACATTGCGGAACGTCTGCGGAATCATAACGTAGAGCAGCGTCTGGAAGGCGTTCATGCCCAGCGAGCGCGCGGCCTCGTTTTGGCCCTTGGGGATCGACTGAATACCGGCGCGGAAGATCTCGCACAGGTAGGCGGACGAGTTCATGGCCATGACGATGACGCCCAGCACATAATCGTCAACCTTGACGCCGGCCAGCGGCAGGCCAAAGAACGCGATGTAGATCTGCAGGAACGCCGGCGTACCGCGGATGATATTCACATAGATGCCGGCAAGGCAACGCAGGATGCGCGACTTGGAGATGCGCATGAGTGACAAGGCAAAGCCAAAGGGAATGGCCAACGGAAATGCCACGAGCACGATCGAGAGCGACATGAGGAAGCCTTTGAAGACGATCGGCAGGCTCTGAACCAAAATGACCGGGTTCAGGAACAGGCGAAGGAACATGTTGGAATTCCATGCCTCGACCCACGGCTGCTCCTTAAGGTCGGCCAGGAAGTTATCGAAGGCCGTCACGCCCTTGATCTCCACCGACGGAATCTTGGAGATCTTCTTGGTCGACCCGTCGGCGAGCGTATAGGTGCCGCTAAAGGCCTCATCGCCGCCCTCGACGGGGAAGGTCACGCCGTAAACCTCGACACGGAAAAAGCCGCCGGCAGGCGCCGTCTCGCCAAAGTCAATCTTGAGCGTCTGGCCGTCAGCCTTGCACGTGGGTTTCATGGGCGTACGATCCATGAGGTCCTCGCCCGAGAGCATCGTCAATCGCGTGTCATCGGTACCAAACGTCGTGCCGTCGACAAACGTCAAAGAAAGACCGCTCAGCTCCTCGTCGGCATCGGCCTGAACTTCCCAGGTAATGCGCGTCTCGGTGCCGCCGACCACATCGCTGCCCGAACCGGTGTTGGGTCGGGCGGTAATCTTTGCGGTCTCAAGCGCCTGGGCGGTCGTGGGCGCATATGCCCCCGCGCACACCAGCGCGAGCGCCACGGCCATGACGCAGGCTAGCTTTTGGAGCAAGACGGGCAGTGGAAAACGCTGCTCAGCGGCCCCTTTGTTCAGTCGAGACAAGGTGGCTCCTATCGTAGAAGTTGCCGGCAAAACGAGACGGAAACGCTCTCCGTCAAGAAAAGCGCAAAGGCCCTCTCCGCAAAACGGAAAGGGCCCGCGCGCAATCAAGTGACTATTTTACTTGATGTTGTACTTAGCCATGAGGGCGTCAACGGTACCGTCGTCGGTCAGGTCCTTGATGGCCTGGTTGATGTCGTCCTTGAGCTTGGTGTTGCCCTGGTTGATGGCGATGGCGTACTCCTCGCCGGTGCTGACCTGCTTGATGGTCTGGCAGGTGTTGAACTGCTCGGCGGTCAGCTGGCTGGCAACGGAGCGGTTGGTGACTACGGCATCGCCCTTATCGGACTGCAGGGCGCTGAAGCACTCGGTGGCGTCCTTGTAGGGGACGATCTTGGCCTTGGGGAAGTTCTCCTGGGCAAAGGCCTCGGCGGTCGATCCAGACTGGACGATGATGGTAGCGTCGGCGTTGTTGAGCTTCTCGCTGTAGTTGTCGGCCGTGATGTCGGTGTTATCGACCTTGGTCACGATAGCCTGATCGTCCATGTAGTAGGAATCGGAGAAAGCGACTTCCTTCTCACGCTCGGGCGTGTCGGTGATAGCCGCGATGGAAACGTCATACTTGGCGCCCGAAGCAACGCCGGGGACGAGCGTGTCGAAGTCGTTGTTGACGTACTCGACATCCAGACCCAGCTTGTCACCGATAGCCTTGATGAGCTCAAGGTCAAAGCCCTGGTAGTCGCCGTTGTCGTCCTTGTACTCAAACGGAGCGTACTCGGCAGAGGTGCCGACGGTCAGCGTACCGTCCTTGACGAGCGCGTACTCCTTGGAGCCATCGACCTTCTCGACCTTCGCGTCGTCAGAGCTGCTGGAACCGGCATCGGAACCAGAGGTGGCGTTGGACGAGCCGCAGCCCGTCAGTGCGAGGGCGAGTGCCATGGCGCCCGTGGCGGCAAATGCGCCAAGCTTCTTGAGCTTCATAATCAGTCTCCTTCCAATGACCCCACGTGATTCAGGGGCCTGCAAAAACTGAGGGTTATTATGCACCCGCTTGGAAGAATCCGCAATTAGAAAACTGATTGAAACAAACCCATAACGTGAATGGAGCACTCCACTTTATGACAGTCATTACTGCTGCAACGACCTTAACAGTTTGATTTCAGCCGCATAACCTGCAAGTTCGTTCGGTGTCTCCAAAATGAATGGCAATGCGCGCAAGCGGCTATTCGATACAATATTCTGTATAACCTGCATACCGCCGCCAAACTCCTCGCTGCCAAGGTATCCCTTGCCGATGCACTCGTGACGATCTTTATGGGCGCCACAGGGGTTCTTCGAATCGTTGATGTGCACGGCACGCAAGCGCTCGATACCCACCACGCGGTCGAACTCGTCGAGTACGCCGTCCAGATTATGGATGATGTCGTAGCCGGCATCGCTCACATGGCAGGTGTCCAAACAAACGCCCAGCTTATCGGACAGCTCTGGACACTTGGCGGCAACGCCCTCGATAATGCACGCCAGCTCTTCAAAGCTACGGCCCACCTCGGTGCCCTTACCCGCCATGGTCTCGAGCAATACCGTCGTCTGCTGTCCCTCAAACATCACCTGGCACAGCGTGTCGACAATCATCTGAATGCCGGCGTCTGCCCCCTGTCCCACATGCGCGCCGGGATGGAAGTTGTAGTAGTTGCCGGGCAGTGCTTCCAGACGCTGCAAATCTTCCGCCATAGCCTCCAAGGCAAACTCGCGCGCCCGCTCCTTAGCGGAGCAGGGGTTATAGGTATACGGGGCATGCGCCACCAGCGGTCCAAAGTCGTTTTGCGCCATAAGCTCGCGCAGAGCCGCCACGTCATCCATGTCAAGGTCTTTTGCCTTGCCACCGCGCGGGTTGCGCGTAAAGAACGCAAAGGTATTGGCACCAATGGACAACGCCGTCTCCCCCATTGCCCGATAGCCCTTCGTCGTCGAAAGATGACACCCGATCGTTAGCATCTCCAGCTCCCCCTCATCAGTTGCGGTGAAATACGGTCTATTGGTGCCTTATTTTGGCGCAAACAGACCGTATTCCACCGCAAGATATAAAAGGGGCATCAGGGGCACGGTCCGCCGAGCCCCCTTGAGCAGCAGCACCGCAGCCTAGAGCGTCAAGCGAATCGCATCGATGATCTGCGCGCAGCGCTGTGTGGCGGCAAGGGGCATGACGGGACTCTCGAGTTTCCCCGCCCGGATGAGCTGAGTCGCATGCGAAGCTTCGCCGTAAAAATCATCGACCTCAAATGGGGCGTCGATTTCGAGCACTCGACCGTCGGAGTACTTCACATGGGCGAGCTCGGGGCGATGGAGGCGCTCGATTTCCAACGAACCCCGTTCGCAGGCAATCGTTAAGCGGCTTTCATATGCTGCTTTGCCGTCGCACACCATATGAATGGGTATACCGCCGACACTCATATGAATCTCATCGGCCCAATCCACGCGGCCGCCCGATACGTCACGCCAGCGAACTTCACGAGACGAAACATCGCACGCACCCGCAAGCAAATCCTCAAACCACCCGACCGCATAGCAGCCCATGTCATATAGACAGCCGCCCTGCAACGGATCGAGCAGATAACTCGAAGGGGACTCACCATAATCGAGTTTTTGCACGCTTTCGATCGAGACGATACAGCCGAGCTCGCCCGACGCAAGCAAGTCCTCCACGCGAGTGCGCATCGGGCAAAACCGATTCTTCATCGCCTCCATAAACAGCACGCCGCACTCGCGAGAGGCGGAGGCAATCGAGAGAGCCTCTTCCTCACTCAAAACGGCCGGCTTTTCGCACAGCACGGCCTTTCCAGCGCGCAGCGCGCGACAGGCCCAACGCGTATGCATACCATGCGGAAGAGCCAAGTAGATTGCGTCGACATCGGGGTCGGCAATCAGCGCATCATAAGCCGCATCGCCGCCATCGTCAGCCGTGACATAACTGTGCGCAGCATCGATCGAAAACGCCCTGAAAACCTCCTCAACATGCGAAGGAGTGCGCCCGGCGGCAGCCACAAGCCGTGCCCTGTCGACCTTCTTGAGCGACGATGCAAATCGATGCGAAATGTGCCCAGCGCCCAAAACGCCCCAACGAACCTCACGCAAATCATCACATGAATCCCGATGGCCCACGACAGCTCCCTTCAGTTGCGACGAAATAGTTCCTGCTATCGCCCTATTCTGCCGCAAACAGGAACTATTCCATCACAAGATATAAAAGGGTCATGAGGAGCGAGTTTTGCTGAAGACTTTAAGCGCGGCCGTTACGGGGCCAGGCTGGAAACGTCGGCGCGCGTCGTCGAGACGCTCGGGGATATCGATGTGTTGCGGGCAGTGACGCGCACATTTGCCGCACTTGACGCAATTGCTCACGAGCTTGGGCTCGCTCGTGCGCACCGCGCTCGCCGTAAAGTATTGCGACAGCCCCGTAAACCAGCTGTGCGCATAGCTCGCGTTGTAAGCGGCAAAGCAGCCGGGAATGTTAATACCCTTGGGACATGGCATGCAGTAGCCGCATCCCGTGCAGGGCACGCGATTCGATTTTTCAAACTCCGCCAGCACACGTGCGATGGTATCGAGCTGCTCTGTCGTCATCGAATTCGGCAGTGCGCGATCCGCCAATGCCGCGTTCTCGTCCACCTGTGCGGTATCGGTCATGCCCGAAAGCAGCATCGTGACCTGAGGATGGTTCCACACCCACGAAAGTCCCCAGGCGGCAGGAGTGCGCAAATGCGGGTCACGGGCGCCATCGAGCACGGCGCGGGCCCGCGGAGGCAGCTTGCCCGCCAGGCGTCCACCCAAAAGCGGCTCCATCACAAACACCGCGAGCCCGCGCTCCGCAGCCGCCATGAGTCCCGCCGTTCCCGCTTGGTAGCGCTCTCCAGCGTAGTTGTACTGGATCTGGCAAAAATCCCAGTCATACGCGTCAAGCATCGTGAGGAAGTCCGCGGCGCTGCCGTGGTACGAAAAACCTATCTGGCGAATACGCCCCGCAGCCTTTTGGTGCGCAATCCAGTCCTCGATGCCCAACGCCACCACGCGCTCCCACTGGGCGGGCGAGGTGATGTTGTGCATAAGGTAGTAGTCAATATAGTCGGTCCGCAAACGGTGCAGCTGCTCGTCAAAAAAGCGGTCGAAATCCTCCGCACATTTGCACGAAGCGTGCGGCAACTTAGTCGCCAGCAACACCCGGTCGCGCAGCCCCAAGCGCTCAAGTGAGGCGCCCACGCACACCTCGTTACCGGGATAGAGATACGCGGTATCCAGATAATTAATCCCCTGCTCCACCGCACGGGAAATGATGGCATCGGATGTCTTCGCATCGGGGTGTCCCGGCGCACCGGGAAATCTCATGCAGCCCAGACCCAGAGCGGATATTCGGTTACCACTTTTGGGGTCAACGCGGTATTGCACGGCCCCTCCTTTCGCCATCAGCACCCCGGCAAGACGAAACACAATGGTCACGCGGCCGAAACATCGTAGAATCGCAATCGAGAACGTATCGTAACGCAGCAGAAATCGAGCTGTCACGGCACCGCTTTAACATCAGCAAAAAGCCCGATGAAAGGAGCCGCCCATGCCCGCGCTCGACCTTTGGAACCTCGCCTCCCAGCTCAAAAGCAACGATTATCGCTGGGTCGACCTCACCCACACGCTCTCATGCGACACCCCGCACTGGTTTGGCTTTAAGCCATTTGAGTCCACCAAGCTCTTCGACTACCTGCCCGGCACGCCCGAGGACATGCTCGCGCCCATGCGTTGCTTCCAGTATTCGGTCGCCTCGCAGTACGGCACCCACGTCGACGCGCCGTGCCACTTCCATGTCGAGGGTCGTTCCCTTGGCGAGATTGAACCCATCGAGTTTATGCATCCGCTCTGCGTGATCGACAAGCATGAGGAGTGCGCCGCGAATCCCGACTTTATCCTGACCATCGAGGACCTCAAAGCCTGGGAGGATGAGCACGGTCGCATTCCCGAGGACGCTTTCGTCGCCTTCCGCTCCGACTGGTCCAAGCTCGCCGACCTCGAGAACAAGGACGAGGACGGCCAGCCCCACTACCCCGGCTGGGACCTCGGCGTCATCAAGTGGCTCGTTGAAGAGCGCGACATCGGCGCCATCGGCCACGAGCCGGCTGACACCGACCCGGCGAGCGTGACCACGCGTGAGGACGCCTACCCCTACCCCGGCGAACAGTACATCCTCTCGGTCGACCGCTATCAGATCGAGGTCATGGACCATCTAGACGAGCTTCCCGCCACGGGCGCCGTCATCTTCTGCACCTTCCCCAAGGTGCGTGATGGCGTCGGATATCCCGCACGTGTCTTTGCGGTCTGCCCCGCGTCATAAGTTCCCATGCGTTTGTTCTTCTAAATACGGCCATCCGGTGCACGCGACATGGCCCGGCGGCATACAATCCATCAGGCGCCCCATACGCGGGCGCCTTTTTATGGGGAGATGATTCACATGCAGATCAACAAGGTCGCCTTCATCGGCAAGGGCGGCGTGGGCCTGCTCTACGGCAGCATGATCGCCCAAGCGCTCGGCAACGACGCCGTCGAATACGTTATTGACGACGCGCGCTTTGAGCGCCACGCAGGTGATGCGCTCACCGTCAACGGCAAGCCCTGCGCGCTCAAGTCCGTCCGCGCGAGCGAGGCGACGCCCGTCGACCTGGTCATCCTCACGGTCAAGACAACCGGGCTCGATGTGGTGCTCAAAACCCTGGAAAGCGTCGTGGGACCCGACACGCTGATCGCGTCGCTGTGCAACGGCATCACGAGCGAGCAGAAGATTGCCGAGCGCTTTGGCTGGGAGCACACCGTCCTTGGTATCTGCCAGGGCATGGACACCGTATTCCTCAACGGGGAGCTCACCTATACCAATGCCGGCGAGATCCGCTTTGGTGCGGCAGCGGGCACCGACCCCGCAACCGTTATCGCCATCGACGAGCTCTACACGCGTTGCGGCATCGCCCATACCGTCGAGCACGACATCGCACATCGCATGTGGGCCAAACTCATGCTCAACGACGGCATCAACCAGACCTGTATGGCCTACGGCGGCACCTACGGAAGCGCTACGGAGCAGGGCTCCGAGCAGCGCCGCTGCTTTGTTTCCGCCATGCGCGAAACGCTTGCGGTCGCCAACGCCGAGGGTATCGAGCTCACCGAGGCAGACCTAACGCAGATGGTGCATCTCATCGAGGGGCTCGACCCCGCCGGCATGCCCTCGATGGCGCAGGACCGCGTCGCGCAGCGCAAAACAGAGGTCGAGGAGTTCGCGGGCACCGTCCGCCGCCTCGCGGCCAAGCACGATATCCAGGCGCCGCAAAACGAATGGCTCTATTCGCGCATCCGCGAAATCGAGGCCAGCTGGTAACGCCGCCGTACCGCATCCAACAGTCTCAATAGCAAAAACCGCCGCAAAGGGCACTCCCCTTGCGGCGGCTTCCTTCTTCATCTATGGGCAAAACCAGCTTCACAACGGCTAGCGCCGCACCTGCGGCGTCTCATCCTCGTCATCGCGGCAAAGGGTCACGCCCGCACTTCCCAGCAGCGCTGCTGCGATGAGCGCGCCGACCACAATAGGAGCAGCCCCGCACGAGCCCTGCATGCCTGCGACAAACGCAGCTGTAGGGCCAAGACAGCCAAGTACCAATGCGACGGCGGCGATAGCGATATCTCGAGCGTTCATGAGACCACTTCCTCCACGAGAAAGACCTTATTTCTCATGAACCAGTGTGCCCCGCATGCATACGCCCAGCGTACCGCCACGGTAAGGGCTCTGTTAACTCAAACGCACATAAAGAAAGGGCGGCTTTACGTTGCCTAAAAGCTCAGCAAAGACGCCCGCCCATCATGTGCCTATTTTGCTCTGATGGCAGATTACCAACCGGTATAGTAGTCGGTGGTTCCGGCAGCACAGCCGGAGTCATAGACCTTGCACTCGCCCTTGGAACCGGTAAACGTGGAGCCTTGGGCCTTATCGCCCGCGGCAACGACGTAGTAGCCATCGGAATCGCGCCAAAAGCCCTCGGAATCCTGCGTCCATTCGCCCGTGCGGTGGTGATACAACACGTTGCTGCTGTAATAAGTCTCGCGGCGGCCGTTATAGTTATTGACGCCGCTCGAGCGCGTCAGACCCGAGCCGTTCGCGTAATACGCAGCAGACGTGTAAGACAAGCCGGAGCAGGCGTTGTAATACGAAGCCTGGGCGGCCTCGGCGGCCTCGGCCTCGGCTGCGGCGGCCTCGAGCGCTTCGCGCTTGGCATTCTCAAGCGCAGTGCGCAGCTCATCGAGCTCGGTCGACTTCGTGTCGACCTCCCCCATCGTCAACAGACTACCCGCACCGTCGATACAACCCTGCAGCACAGCGCGCTCGTCATCGGTAGCATAGTCGCCATACATATTCATAATGATCTGAGCGCGCATCTCAAGGGAATCGCGCTTGGCCTCCATCGAGGCGTTCCACTCCTGCATGGAACCATAACCATCGCCGCGATAATCGACGGGCTGCACCAGCGTCGCCTCGGACGGCGTAGATCCAACCGTATCGGATAGTGTTGCCGCGTGGGCATCAGTTGCGCCGGCGCCCGCCAAAAGTGCCACGGTCAGAGCGGCGGAAAGGGCGGCGGCTTTCGGTTTTCGTGAATCGATCCTCATGTAGCTGGAAACCTCCGTAGTGCGTTTTTTGCTGCGTTTGAGCTGCGTGTGATTCGATCGCGCTGCATAGTACCCCGAGCAAATCGCGACCTGCGGTTTTACTCAAAAGGCGCACGTCAATTGCGTAAAACTCACATCCTCTCAACAGGAGTTTTCCACATCTCGATTGCATAAAGCATGCCAAAAACCCTGTAACAGCGCCCTTCCTATGCAAAAAAGGCGCCTGTGCAACCATTGTTCGCATAGGCGCCTTGAGCAGGCATTTTATGCAGTTATACCTATCGAGTCGCAAGGGGTCCTTGCACAAGTCGCCTTACTCGTCCAGCGCGGCGAAGGCCTGCTTCAGATCCCAAATGATGTCCTCGGCGTTCTCGGTACCGATGGAAAGACGAATCGTGGAGGGCGTGATGTTCTGCTCAGCGAGCTCCTCGGCAGAGAGCTGGGAGTGCGTGGTGGTAGCCGGGTGCACGACGAGCGACTTGACGTCGGCCACGTTGGCGAGCAGCGAGAACACCTGCAGATGATCGATGAACTTCCAAGCTGCCTCCTGGCCACCCTTAATCTCAAAGGTAAAGATCGAGGCACCGCCGTTGGGGAAATACTGCTTGTAAAGCTCATGGTCGGGGTGCTCGGGCAGGCTCGGGTGGTTCACCTTGGCGACGTGGCTGTCACCAGTCAGGAACTCAACGACCTTCTTGGTGTTCTCGACATGACGGTCAACGCGCAACGACAGAGTCTCGGTGCCCTGGAGCAGGACCCAGGCGTTGAACGGGCTGATGCAGGCGCCCTCGTCACGCAGCAGGATAGCGCGGACATAGGTCGCGAAGGCGGCGGGACCGGCAGCCTCGGCAAACGAAACACCGTGGTAGGAGGGGTTGGGCTCAGCGATCTGGGCGTACTTTCCGCTCGCCTTCCAATCGAAGTTACCGCCGTCGACAATCACACCGCCCAGCGAGGTACCGTGGCCGCCGATGAACTTGGTTGCGGAGTGGACGACGATGTTGGCACCATGCTCCAGCGGACGGAACAGATACGGGGTGCCGAAGGTGTTGTCGACGACAACCGGCAGACCGTGCTTCTTGGCGATCTCGGAGATGGCGTCGATGTTGGGGATGTCGGAGTTGGGGTTGCCGAGCGTCTCGAGATAAATGACCGTGGTGTTGTCCTTGATGGCACCCTCGACCTCTTCCAGGTTATGGGCATCGACAAACGTGGTCTCGACGCCAAACTGGGAGAGCGTATGCTCCAGCAGGTTGTAGGAGCCACCGTAAATGGTCTTCTGAGCCACCACGTGGTCACCGGCCTGGGCAAGAGCCTGCAGGGTATAGGTGATGGCAGCAGCGCCAGAGGCGACGGCAAGACCTGCCACGCCACCCTCGAGTGCGGCGATACGGTCCTCGAAGACGCCCTGGGTGGAGTTGGTCAGACGGCCGTAGATGTTACCGGCGTCGGCAAGACCAAAGCGGTCGGCGGCGTGCTGGGAGTTGCGGAACACATAGCTCGTGGTCTGGTAGATAGGCACGGCACGGGAGTCGGATGCAGGGTCGGCGCCCTCCTGGCCAACGTGCAACTGCAGGGTATCGAAACCAAAGGTGTGCTCGGGATTGTTGATGAACTGGCTCATGATGATCTCCTTGATCGAACAAAAGTAAATAAATTAGAGAGAAGTAAGTCGCTGTCTCCTGATCACGCCAACGGGCGCAAACAGGAGCCCGGCATTCGTCTTGGCAAGCAATTCATATGCGGGCCTCCTTTCGCATCCCGGTTCCGTGGTTGGCTTAATTACCTACCGCCTTTGTGTGTTTTTAATAGTACGGGCATTGCTTCGCTCGGTCAATCACTTAAAAGCGCTAACCTGTTATCGGTTTTTTAGATAACAATCGAAAGGACGGATGCCGATGACCCTCCAGCAGCTTCGCTTTTTGATCGCCGTGGCAGAGTCCGGTTCGATCAACGCCGCAGCTCAGCGCCTCTATACCGCACAGTCCAATATCTCCAACGCCGTCAAAAGCCTGGAACAGGAACTCCATATCGAAATCTTTACGCGCTCTAGCCGCGGTGTTGCACTCACCAACGACGGCACCGAGCTTTTGGGTTATGCACGCCAGGTCGTAGAGCAGGCCGACATGCTCGAGGCCCGCTACGAGGACGGCGGTACACCTCGGGCCCGCCTTGCCATCTCGGCCCAACACTACGCGTTTTCGGTCGAGGCCTTTGTCAACGTAGTCGAGCGCTGCCGCGACAGCAAGTTCGAGTTCATCATGCGCGAGACCACCACATCGCAGATCATTGATGACGTCCGTGCGTTTCGCAGCGATATCGGCATCCTCTATCTGGACGACTTTAACGCCCGCGTTCTGCAGAAGGCTTTTGCCGATGCCCGCGCAAGCTTCCACCCCCTATTCGACGCGACGGTCCACGTCTTCATTAGCGAGCGCCACCCGCTCGCCCGCCGCCCTCAGCTGTCCCTTGCCGACCTCACGCCCTATACGCGCTACAGCTTTGAGCAGGGAACCTCAAACTCCTTCTATTACGCCGAGGAACCTTTTAGCTATATCCCTTGCGACCGCAACATACGAGTCTCGGACCGCGGAACACTTACTAACTTACTTATCACGTCGAACGGTTACACCCTGTCGACCGGCGTCCTCTCCAATGAAATGCAATGGGGTATGGCATCGATCCCGTTAGCAGACGCCCCAACGATGCACGTAGGCTATATCATGCACGACGAGCGCAAGCCCTCTCCCCTCTTGCAGCAATACCTCGATGAGCTCAACCGCATCATCCATGCCAACTAACTGTCGGAAGACGGGGTAGAAATCATAGATTGCTAGCCCCCGGCGGGCATGGCGCTACAATGGTCACTCGCACGAAACATACCCAACGAAAGGAACCATGTGAAGGTCATCATCTATACCGACGGCTCGGCCCGATCAAATCCGGGACGCGGCGGCTACGGCGCCGTGCTCAAATACACCAACCCCGCCGGCAAGACCTTCACCTCCGAGCTTTCGCGCGGTTACGCCAAGACCACCAACAACCGCATGGAGCTCATGGCCGTTATCGTGGCGCTCGAGGCACTCAACCGCCCCTGCGAGGTCGAAGTCCATTCCGATTCGCAGTACGTCGTCAACGCCTTCAACAAGCACTGGATTGACGGATGGAAAAAACGCGGATGGAAAACCGCCAACAAGCAGCCCGTCAAGAACCGCGACCTGTGGGAGCGCCTGCTCGCCGCCAAGAGCAAGCACAAGGTTGAGTTCATCTGGGTTAAGGGTCACGCCGGTCACGAGCTCAACGAGCGCTGCGATGAGCTCGCCACCACGGCGGCCGACGGCAGCAACCTCGATATCGACACCGGCTTTAACGAGAGCGACCTGTAATAGCGTTTTCGCGCAGCTTTATATCCCCACGCGCTACACTCATCCTGTAGACCAAACAACGCAAGGGGGACGTATGCTGCGCATCGCGACCATCGGCACATCCATGATTACCGACGACTTTATCCAGGTCGTCAACGCCAACGACCAAGCCGCGTTTGTGGGCACGCTCTCGCGCAATGCAGATCGCGGTGCTGCCTTTACCGCCGAGCGCGGCGGCGAGCGTAACTTCACCGCACTTGACGAGCTTGCGTCCGCCGACGACGTCGACGCCGTCTACATCGGCAGCCCCAATGCGCTCCACTACGAGCAGGCGCTCGCCTGTATCGCCGGCGGCAAGCACGTCATCGTCGAGAAGCCCTTCTGCGCAACCGAAGCGCAGGCGCTGGAAGTCTTCCGCGCTGCCGAGGCAGCAGGTGTCGTAGCCCTCGAGGCCATGCGCCCCCTCCACGATCCCGCCTTCCACGCCATCGAGGACGCCCTGGGCGAGATCGTCCCCATCCGCCGCGCCTCATTGCGCTTTGGCAAATATTCCTCGCGCTACAACGAGATTCTCGCGGGACGCGCCACCAATATCTTCGACTGCAATATGGCATCGGGTTCCCTCATGGACATTGGTGTCTACACCGTCGAGCCCATGGTCGAGATTTTCGGCATGCCCTCCGGCCTTACGAGCATGGCTACTCTGCTCGACCCCACCACGCAAGAGCTCACCCATGGCCCCATCGATGGCTGCGGTTCCATCCTCGCCAGCTACGGCGGTGGCCGTATCTCCGTCGAGCTCGCGCACTCCAAAATTACGAATGACCTACTGCCCTCGCAGATCGAAGGCGAGCGTGGCACTATCCAGATCGACCATCTGTCCACGCCCCGCAACGTCCGCATCGACTATCGCGGCGACGTCGTACGCGGCTCGGCGACCGAGGCGCCGCGCGAACAGAGCGACAACGGCCGCGTGCTCGACCTGCCCAAATCGAGCAACACCATGGAATACGAACTCGCAGACTTTATCACCGCCATCGGCGGCATCGATAACGTCAAGGAAGAGATTTGGGAGACCCCGGCGGGACGTCACGAGCTTGGCCACTACCGCGATGTCACGCTCGTCTCACTGCGCATCATGGATGCCGTGCGTCAGCAGGCGGGTATCGCCTTCCCCGCTGACTCTAACAAGCAGGCATAGCGATGGGTTTTTTCGACAAGCTTTTCTCGGGCGTCACCGGCGGCAGCCGCGAACCCCAAAAGCCCTCTGGCGTCGAGCTTGAGCTGCGCCGTAGGCTCACCGTGCTCGCAAGCGACGAGGCCACTCAAGACGCCCCGCAGCGCTATTTCCTGCGGTGGGAGGGACAGGTCCAGGGCGTCGGTTTCCGCTTCACCAACACCAACCTCGCGCAGGCACGCGCACTCACCGGCTGGGTGCGTAACATGGAAGACGGCTCAGTCGAGATGGAGATACAGGGAGCTCCGGCAAGCATCCTATCTCATCTCGAGGCGCTTCATGCCTCCTACGAGCGCATGGGAACGCGTTTTCGCCTCGTAGACGCCCAGGTCCGAACCCCACTTGCCAATGAAGACGGTTTCAGTCCTCATTATTAGTATTGTGTGCTAAATACGGTATCATTTACCTACGACCGTTAATAGAAAAGAGGCGAGGCGCATGGCGGTGCAAAGAAGGAATACCAGGCAGCGAAAGCTGGTTCTTGACGCCGTGCGCCAAAGCTATAACCATCCCACCGCCGACGAAATCTACAACGTCGTGCGGACGCAGGATGACAAAATCAGCCGCGGTACGGTCTACCGCAATCTCAATCTCTTGGCCGACGCCGGCGAGATCCTCTCCATCAAGACGCCGGGCGGCAGCCGCTTCGATCGCACCATCGAGCCGCATGCGCATATCATCTGCACCTCGTGCAGCCGCGTCATCGACGTACCGCTCCCCTTCGATGCCCAGCTCGACGCCAAGGCGTCCGAGCAAATCGGCTGGCACGTCACGTCGCACTACACCATCTTCGAGGGTCTCTGCCCCGACTGCCGGTAGATGTTTGGGACATGCCTTAAAATCCACCTTTCCGCACTTTGCAGCAAAAAGTAGATTTCTAGACACGTCCCAGATATCTACTCGGCGAGCAGACGACGTAGCTCTTCTTCGACCGTGCGCACGTAGCGGACGCGGTCGTTGATGCCGCGCATGGTGGGGTTGCAGCTCTCCATCAGATAGGGATGGCCCACGGCGTTGAGCATGTCGCGATCGTTCTCATTGTCGCCAAACGCCATCATCTCATCGGGCGAAATCCCCAGGGCACGACCGTAATCGGCAAGCGCGGAGCCCTTGCCCGAACCGAAACCGATAAAGTCCGTCCATTCGGTTCCCGACGTCATCACATCGACACGGTCGCTAAAGAGGCGCTCGAAATACTCCAGGGCCGCCGGCTGCTCCACCTCGGGCGTCTGGAAGGCAATCTTAATGACGTCCTCGTCGATGTCCTCGGGACGATCGACCACCGCCACATCGCAGTGGACCTCATAGCGCAAATGGTCGACGAACGCATCGTTGCCGCTCATGGTGTAGAGGTGCCCCTCACACGAAAGGGTCACGTCGGCATGGGGATACGCAACCACGGCATTCGCGATATCCATAGCAAGGCTACGCTCCATGGAACGCTTGACAACGGCACGCCCCTCGCTCATCACCAGGGCTCCGTTTTCGCATACATAGGCGAGCTCATCGGCCACCGGGGCAAACAGGTAGCGCAAGCTCGCATATTGACGGCCGCTCGCCGGCATAAACACGATACCGCGACGATGCAGCTCATCGATAAGCTCAAAGGCCTCGGAACGCGGCTCGCGCTCCCCCGGATGCAGCAACGTGCCGTCCAAATCGCATGCAATCAGCTTGATTCCCTCAAGACCCATATGCTTTCCCCCAAAGCACCTCATCAACAGTAAGACGGACTTTGAATAGTTGCCTCTCAAAGTCCGTCTTACTCATACGCACGTTAACCGCGCGCCTTCTTTACGATCGTAAAGTCGGGAGCCATACTCACGACGACATCCGCCGCGCTCGATGCAAAGCGTCGGCTGGCATCGAGCGCGCGTGTGACCACCGAGAGCCGAACACCCTCGACACCCCGGAGTATGCGGCCCAAAACAGGCTGCACCGGCGTATACATGCGCACGGTATGCTCGTCCGAGTCGCCTCGGAAGAGCGGCGCATGCATGTTGCCAATCTCCCAGCACGCATGCGCGAGTGCAATCGGATCCATGCGGTCGACTTCGACCAAATAAACCTCGGCGCTGCGCAGGCGCACGACAACCGCCACGGGCACCACGCCCGAACGGTCAATGGCGAGCACGTCGCCATCGGCAAGACGACCGCCGTCGGCAGTATCCAGCCGAACACCGATCGTGCGCCCCAGCTCCGTTACGCCCGCAAATGTGCGGGCATCGGCCTGGTCCCAATCGAGCAATAGCTCGTCAACTTCAAAGACGCCGCCCAACTTCCGGCGAAGCAGGAGTTCATAGGACGGATCGTTGAGATTTCCCAAGCATGTCGTCGAAACCAAGCGTTCAGGCATACTCTAGCCCTCGACCTCGACGAGCTCGATATCAAAGTTGAGGTCCTTGCCGGCCAACTCGTGGTTGGCGTCGAGCGTCACGGCCTCGGGCGTCACGTCGATGACAACGGCGGGGACGGGCATGCCGCTCGGCGTGGACAGGAAAAGCTTCATGCCCTTCTCGATCTGCTCGATGTTGGGAACCTGTTCGGCCGGGAAGGTCAGGACCATCTCGGGATTGTGCTCGCCGTAGGCATCGGCAGCAGGAATGTGCACGGTCTTCTTCTCGCCCACCTGCATGTCGACAACAGCGGCGTCGAAGCCCTTGATCATCTGACCGGCGCCGCAGGTGAACTCCAGCGGCTCGCCGCGATCGTAGGAGCTATCGAACTGCGTGCCGTCGTCGAGCGTGCCGCGATAATGGGTCTTGACCTTCTTGCCCTGGTTGGACATGGTAACCTCCGTAATAAGGGCGGCGCACAACGCGGGCCGCCATGAACATATGGCGCTAACTATACCCTAGTCATACAATTCAATGACAGTTTGCAAAGAAACGCTGCATCCGGAGGAACCATGGCATATCCCGTATTTGACCTACATTGCGACACCGCCGACCGCATCGGCTGGGCCACGCTAGATCTCGACCTGCGCTTTACCGCCGGCACCGACGGTTATTTCCCCGGCGACGAAACGCATCCGCAAGATTTCGACCTCATCGAGGGCAACGCCTGCGCCATCTCGCTCGCAAAGATCGGCAACACGCCGTGGGCACAGTGCTTCGCCACGTTTGTCCCCGACGAGATTCCCACCGCCCACGCCGCGCGCTTCCAGGCGCAAATCATGGCGCATATGAGCGGCCAGGCAATGCTCAACCACGACCGCATGGTCAACGTACGCAGCGCCGCAGACATTCGCCCCGCGCTCAAGGACGGTAAGGTCGCTTGCATCCACACCATCGAAAACGCCACGTTCTTTGCCGAGGACCCCGCGCTGATCGAGGTGCTCAAGAGCTTGGGCGTGCTTATATCGTCACTCAGCTGGAACGCGCAGGGGCCGCTCGCGAGCGGGCACGATACCCACGCCGGCCTCACCGCCGCCGGCATCGAGGCGCTTACGCAGATGGAGCACGCCGGCATGGTACTCGACGTCTCCCACCTCAACGATGAGTGCTTCGACGAGGTTGTCGCCCACGCCACGCGCCCCTTCGTCGCCAGTCACTCCAACTCCCGCGCGGTTTGCGGCGTCAAGCGCAACCTCACCGACGACCAATTCCGCACCATTCGCGACATGGGCGGCATCGTCGGCCTCAACTACTGCAGCGAGTTCCTATCCAACGAAGCAACTGACGAGACCGCCGCAGATGTCACCTTCGACCAGCTGGCAGCCCATATCGAACACTGGCTCGACCTGGGCGGCGAGGACGTCATCGCGCTCGGCGGCGACTGGGACGGCGCCACGGTGCCCGCTTTCCTCTCCGATGCCAGCAAGATGCCCGAGTTCCAGAACATGCTCTCCAAGCATTTTGGCAAGACCGTGATGCAAAAGCTCTGCAGCGACAACGCGCTTGCCTTCTTTGAGCGTTATTAATTTCACATCCCTTGAACGGGCCGGCATACCGGACGGGTCGCCATACCGGCCCGCCCCCAATCTGAAGGACCACTTTTGACGCAGCAGTTTACGATTTCCGTATCCCGACCGGATGGGACGCCCATCCCCGTCGTCGTTACCAAAAAGCGCGTCAAGAACTTCAACCTACGCGTCACATCGAGCGGCGAGGTCCACGCCAGCGCACCGCTCGGCGCCAGCCGCGAGCGTATCGAAGCGTTTGTGAAGCGCAACAGCGCCTGGATTATCAGCCGACTTGCCCAACGCGAGCAACGTCAGGCGACGACGCGAGAGCCGCTCAGTCCCTCGTCCATCATTGCGCTTTGGGGCAAACCCATCACCGTTCAGGATGCACTCGACCACAACTTTGAGCCCCCCGCACCGCGGCCCAAACAAGCCACGTTCGCAAGCTTTATGGGTACCGACGAGCCAAATGGGTGCACGCAGGCAAAGCAGCGCACAGCCCTCGACGGCCTAACGCCCAAAGAACTCCAGACCCACATCGACCAGCTCTATACGTCCGAAGTCACATCGGCGCTGCATGATATGGTGCACGCGTACGAAATCGCAATGGGCGTCACCGTGGCCCGCGTCTCCGTGCGCAGCATGAAAACGCGCTGGGGATCATGCACGCCCAAGACCGGCGCCATTCGCATCGCACGCGAACTTGCCGCCTATCCCATCGAATGCCTCGACATGGTTGTCGCCCACGAGCTCGTCCACTTGCTCGAGCCAAGCCACAATCAGCGATTCCACGCCCTGCTCGACACGTACTGTCCCAACAATAAAGCTCTGTCGCAGCGGCTCAAGCAGCCACCCCTCAACAAGCTCTAGCGTCGACTAGCGCACGCGCTCGATCTCGACGCCGCAGCTTGCCAGAGGCAGGCCAACAGGAGCCCACGGCTTATCGAGCTTTATGCGCACACCAAGCAGCGAGGGATAACGGCGCAGCAGCATCTGGGCTGTCCCCTCGGCTGCCGCCTCGATGAGCTTAAACGTATGCTCGCGCAGATAGCCATCGACATCGTGGCACACCGAGCCGTAGTCAATCGAGGCATCCAGGTTATCGTGCTCCCCCGCCGCGCGCAGGTCGGCATAGAGCACCAGAGAAACGATGAACTTCTGACCCAGCGCATTCTCCTCGGGATACACGCCATGGTTGGCAAAAACCTCAAGGCCGTCAATGACAATGCGATCGGCATGGCGCAGATCGTCATAGCTCACGTGAGGCACCGCCGTTGCGGTGGATATTTCGCCCCTTCCACGGCGGGCGAGCTCAGCACCTTCAGTCTTGATTGCATTCTCGGGCAGTTTCTTGTTACTCAACGCGATCGTCTCCTTCGTTTAGAACCCCGACCGCGCAAACTAACTACACGCGAATCGACAGGTTCTTTTTATCATCGCTCCAGTTGCAAGCGTTGCGCGCGGGGCATGCAAAGCAGGCACGCGACGCTTTGTCGGCTGCATAGAGCAGACGCTCAAGCGGTTGGCTGTTCACGCGCAGCTTTCGATGGCCCAGAATGGCCGTCTTAATGGCTGCGGCATCGGCCGGCTCAAACGCCACGTCATCGGGCATGCCGCCGAGAATCGCATCAGCGACGCGTTCGCTTGCAACATCATGGGATATACCCGATTCATACTGTTCATCTTTGCCGATATCGTGAAGAAGTGCCGTGGCGTAGATGACCTCGCGGTCAAATTCGAGCTGCTCCTCGAGATTCTTGATCCACATAATGCGAGCGACATCGAGCAGATGGTCAATACCGTGGCGGCAGAAGATGCGCCCCGATTCCAACTGTACGATGTTGCCCAGGTGCCGCCGGAACAGCCCGTTGGCACAAATGTAATCAATGCGAGGCATGGCACCAAAGGGGGCCAGGCCCGAAGCCATAAAGCCGCGGCGCGACGTCCCCTCATCGGTCTTCGATGTAAAGTCGTTGACGACTCTCATGGTTAGCGGCCCAGCATCCTAAAGAAACGCTCCTCGAGCGCGGAATCGGTCTCAAAGACGCCGCGGCGAGCAAGCGTCACGGTCTTGGTGCCGGGCTTTTGCACGCCACGCATCGTCATACACATATGCTCGGCCTCCATCAACACAATCGCTCCCTGGGGAGCAAGATAATCCATGAGGGCATCGGCAACCTGTGCGCACAGTTGCTCCTGCAGCTGAAGACGGCGGGCATAAACCTCAACCGTGCGGGCGAGCTTAGAAAGCCCAGCCACCCGACCGTTAGGGATATAACCAATGGCGGCCTTGCCATAAAACGGCAGCAGATGATGTTCGCACAGCGAGTAGAACGTAATGTCGCGCTCGATAACCAAATCGTTCGAAGCGACGGCAAAGGTTTTGGACAGATGCTCCTCGGCACTCTGGTCCATGCCGCCGGCGATCTCACCATACATACGGGCAACGCGCGCCGGGGTCTCCAGCAGGCCCTCACGAGTTGGGTCCTCGCCTATGCCCTCAAGCAACAGCTTAATGGCGGCCTCGACTTTTTCCTGATCGACCATCTGGGCCTCACTTTTCCGATTTCACGTTCGCGCTATGGTACCACGCCCTTTGGCATCGACCACAAGCTACATAGTATGGGTCGAATAGACCGGATCATCACGCCAAAGTTCAACCGCATCACAAAGCGCAACGCCCTCGCGCTCAGCACGGGCGCGCGTAGCGTTCATATCGATCACGCGCTGGTTGCTCGAGCCCCTAAAGCGCAACGAGATATCGTACAGATCTTGAACAAACGGGCCGTCCACCAACATGTCGAGGCAGGCAAGGATGCGGTCCGTCACCTCGGTATGATGACGACCGCCCGGCATAAGCTCCTCGAGTACGTCGCCGGTAAAACACCAAATGGTCTTTCCTGACCCCGAAGGATAAGCGGCACGAACACGCTCGACGAACTCAACGAGTCCCGCCTGATTCTCAGGTTCCATAGGCTCGCCGCCCAAAATCGTCAGGCCATCGATAAAGGGATGATCGAGGCTCTCGATAATCTTGTCCTCGACGGCACGATCGAACGGCTCGCCCGCAGCAAAATCCCACGCGACAGAGTTAAAGCAGTTCTTGCACCCACGACGACACCCGCTCACAAACAGAGAAGTACGAACGCCTTCCCCATCAGCAATGTCGAAATACTTAATGTTCGCGTAGTTCATAGGTAACCTTCCTGGGGGTCTGGAGTATATCATCCCGTCCTCAAACAGCTTCGCTCGCTGCGCTCGCTGCAGAACTGCGGGCGGGACGATATACTCCAGACCCCTCGCGAGCAACACTCAATGAACGAAGCGAACATCGAGCATAGGGTTCGAGGTCTGATAAATACTGAGTTGCAGCTCAACCGTTGCTGCAAGCAAATCGCTGCTGCAGCTCAACTCATTTCCGCTAAGAACTTCGAGGAGTGAGTAGGCTGCGCGCCGCATCTCAGCTACGTCAACTTGGCTGAGCCGAGAGGGCCGCTTGGGCTTTTGCTCGATATGAGTTCCGCACGAACAGGAGGCGCCAGTGGCGCCTCCGTCGTGAGCCAGGACTGTCCGAAATAGCGAGTAAAGATCCGGGGCCTCGCTACGGGGCAGCCTGGGATGGTTATTAGAGATGCAGCACGCGGTCGCGGATCTCCTCGGTTCGGCCCTGGTTCCAGAACTGGGTACCGATGTAGCCGCACGTGCGACGGGCGACATTCATCTTCTCCTGGTCACGATTGCCGCAGTTGGGGCACTCCCACACCAGCTTGCCATCGTCCTCGACAATCTTGATCTCGCCATCGTAGCCGCACACCTGGCAATAATCGCTCTTGGTGTTGAGCTCGGCGTACATGATGTTGTCGTAGATGTACTGCATCACGCGAATGACAGCCTTGAGGTTGTCCTGCATGTTGGGAACCTCGACGTAGGAGATGGCACCGCCCGGCGAAAGCTGCTGGAACATACCCTCGAACTTGAGCTTGTCGAATGCGTCGATCTCCTCGGACACGTGGACGTGGTAGCTGTTGGTGATGTAGCCCTTGTCCGTCACGCCCGGGATGATGCCAAAACGACGCTGCAGGCACTTGGCGAACTTGTAGGTCGTCGACTCAAGCGGGGTACCGTACAGCGAGAAGTCAATATCGCTTTCGGCCTTCCACTCGGCGCACTTGTCGTTCATGCGCTGCATGACGGCCATGGCAAAGGGCGTGCCCTCCTTCTCGGTGTGGCTGTGGCCCGTCATGTACTTAACGCACTCATACAGACCGGCATAACCCAGACTGATGGTGGAGTAACCGCCCACGAGCAACTTGTCGATCGTCTCGCCCTTCTTCAGGCGGGCGAGGGCACCGTACTGCCAAAGAATCGGTGCGGCATCCGAAAGCGTACCCATCAGACGCTCATGACGGCACAGCAGGGCGCGGTGGCACAGCTCGAGGCGCTCGTCGAAGATTTTCCAGAACTTGTCCATGTCCTGATGCGAGCTCAGCGCGACATCGGGCAGGTTGATGGTCACAACGCCCTGGTTAAAGCGACCGTAGTACTTGGGCTTGTTCGGGTCATAGTTCAGCGCGTTGGCGACATTGTTAAAGCCGTTGCCCGAGCGGTCGGGCGTCAAGAAGCTGCGGCAACCCATGCAGGTGTAGCAATCGCCGTTGCCAGCGGTCTCGCCCTTAGACAGCTTGAGCTCGCGCATCTTCTTCTCAGAGATATAGTCGGGCACCATGCGCTTGGCGGTGCACTTCGCGGCCAGCTGGGTCAGGTAGAAGTACGGGGAATTCTCGTGAACGTTATCGTCCTCGAGTACATAGATGAGCTTGGGGAATGCCGGGGTAATCCACACGCCGGCCTCGTTCTTAACGCCCTCGTAGCGCTGGCGAAGCGTCTCCTCCACGATCATGGCAAGGTCGTGCTTCTCCTGAGGCGTACGGGCCTCGTTAAGATACATAAAGACCGTCACGAACGGCGCCTGGCCGTTCGTGGTCATAAGCGTCACGACCTGATACTGGATCGTCTGGACGCCGCGACGAATCTCGTCACGCAGACGGTCCTCAACAACCTCGCGGACCTTTTCGGGAGATGCGGAAACGCCGAGCTCCTCGAGCTCGCGGGCGACCTCGCCGCGAATCTTTTGACGGCTCACCTCGACGAACGGGGCAAGATGGGTCAGCGAAATCGACTGGCCACCGTACTGAGAGGAAGCAACCTGAGCGATGATCTGCGTCGCGATGTTGCAGGCGGTCGAGAAGCTGTGCGGCTTCTCAATCAGCGTACCCGAGATAACAGTGCCGTTCTGGAGCATGTCCTCCAGGTTCACCAGATCGCAGTTGTGCATGTGCTGGGCAAAGTAATCCGAATCGTGGAAATGAATCAGACCCTCATTATGGGCATCCACGATCTCTTGGGGCAGCAGCACACGCTGAGTCAGGTCCTTGGAGATCTCGCCGGCCATGTAGTCACGCTGAACGGAATTGACGGTCGGGTTCTTGTTGGAGTTCTCTTGCTTGACCTCTTCGTTGTTGCACTCGATCAACGACAGAATCTTGTCGTCGGTCGTGTTCTTCTGGCGCTTCAGGCTCTGAACATAGCGATAGATGATGTAGTGGCGGGCAACCTCGTAGCAGTCGAGACGCATGATCTCGTCCTCGACCAAATCCTGAATCTCCTCGACCGACACGGTGTGGCCCGCGTTCTCGCATGCCTCGGCGACGTTTTGTGCCGCGTAAACCACCTGGCGGTCGGTAAGACGAGAGCTCTCCTCGACCTCCAAGTTTGCGGCGCGGATGGCATTGACGATCTTATCGATGTCAAAGACAACCTCGGTGCCGCTGCGCTTGATGATCTT
This sequence comes from uncultured Collinsella sp., assembly GCA_938023905.1. Lineage (GTDB taxonomy): Bacteria > Actinomycetota > Coriobacteriia > Coriobacteriales > Coriobacteriaceae > Collinsella. The sequence continues at coordinate 64,302 of CALJCO010000011.1, forward strand.
CATCCTCTTGCCTCTTTCGCGTCGTAGCCTCATTGCGCTTCAGAGCCAAACGATGCCCGGCAGGGCTTGCCCCTGTCTTGCGGCGCCGTCGCGCAATCTGTGTTCTCGATAAACCATAAGTCCTCATGCGGACAATCCTCGCGGCCGATCAAGCGGCTCAAAGGCGTGTCCAAATGGGACGAATAAGGTCTTCGTTCTCTGTCCGCCATCTATCATACGACAAAGACGCATCTATATCCTGTATTCTTTTTTTAGTTCAAACACAACATATAGTGTTTCAGCAGGTCAAAGCAATTGGTCATTTTGCAGACGCATTAATTATGAGGGGTTCTTGGCAAGTCGGTAAAACGTTACCAACACGGCTACCTGCATGGCAGTTATAAAACCCCCTTAGTCAAGCCGCTGACAAATCCTACCAAAACCAAGCCGCTCACGCCAAAAGAATCCAAAAGATTATGCTTGACCAACATGTTGCGGTCACGATCGGCCAGGACGTATGCAATCTGCCGGCACCTCTACGGGATGCGAAGACCATCGCGTACGGACCTTGGATCAATATTTGGTGGCTTATTTGGCGGCGTGCTTGGTAGCAAAACAAAACAGCCCAGAGGACATAGCCTCTGAGCTGCGAACATTTGGTGGGCGTTAGAAGATTTGAACTTCTGACCTCTTCCGTGTCAGGGAAGCGCTCTCCCCCTGAGCTAAACGCCCAAATGGAGCGGACAACGGGGCTCGAACCCGCGACCCCAACCTTGGCAAGGTTGTGCTCTACCAACTGAGCCATGTCCGCTTACGGGGATTAATCTTACGTGATGCCCGCATCCTATGCAAGAACTTTTTTTGAAAAGTTTTGCGACGCCCTCGCGAACCTCGCGAAGACATCAGCCACCACGGAAAGCGCAGGCAAACGCAAACTCGCCGCAAGAGGCTCCTATATCTCACCGAGCATGATCCAGGCGGAGCTGTCCTGCGCGAGCCTGCCGTCTGCAAGCGGTGATGAGGTGAGCAGGACCCTGCCCGCCGGCAGCTCCACGGGTACTGCACCGAAGTTCGTCACACACGCCCATCCGTTGTCGCGGCGATAGGCGATGACGCCGCCCTCAGCGCCCTCGGCACCATCCGCAAGGCCGGTGCGCCCGTCAAGATCGAGCCACGCAAGATCGTTGGCGCACCTGCGCAGCTTGCGCCGCAGCCAGAGGGCGTCACGATAGAGCGCAAGCATCGATGTCGGGTCCGCTTCTTCCCTATCGGCAGCGTAATCGGAAAACCATGCAGGCTGCGGCAGATGGGGCGCTGCATCGGCGTTGGCCGGTGAAAACCCAAACGATCCGCCCTGCGCGGGATCGTCCGCTGCCACCCACGGCAGGGGCACACGGCAGCCGTCGCGCCCCTTCTCGCGCTTCGGTCCGCGCGTATTGGTCGCAGTAGGATCTTCGAGTGCATCCCACGGGATATCAGCCACCTCAAAAAGGCCGAGCTCCTCACCCTGATACACGTATGCCGAGCCCGGAAGCGCCAGCTCAAGCAAAAGGGCCGCCCGCGCGCGGCGCTCGCCGAGTTCACGGTCCTCGTCATAAGACGACCCGTCGCGTAAGAGCCAGTCGAGCGCAATCTGATGGTAGCGCGTCGCCTTGATTTGCGGCAGGGCATAGCGTGTCGCCACGCGCGGCACGTCATGGTTGGAGAGTACCCAGGTCGAGGCGGAATCGGATTCGATGGCCGCCTTCAAGCCCTCCTCGATTGCAGCGTGCATGTCATCATAGGTCCAAGTGGCCTTAGCGAACTCAAAGTTGAATGTCTGGCCAAGCTCGCTGGGGCGCGCGTAGAGATACTGGCGCTCGGGCAGCACCCACGCCTCGGCAACGGCGCTGCGCGGTGGATTATAGCGGTCGAACACGCGGCGCCACTCGCGATAGATCTCGTGGACCTCGTTGCGGTCCCACAGCGGATGGGTGCCGTCGTCAACCATGTCATCGCCCTCGGCGAGATGCCACCGGTCGAGGTCATCGCGGTCGAGATCCTTGGCAAGACCGTGCGCCACATCAATGCGAAAGCCATCGACGCCTCGATCGCTCCAAAATGTCAGGACGTCGCAAAAGAACGCGTGAACCTCGGGGCATGACCAGTCAAAGTCCGGCTGCTCGGGCGTAAACATGTGCAGATACCACTGACCGTCCGCAACACGCGTCCAGGCGGGGCCGCCAAAGTTGGCATTCCAATTGGTGGGAGGCAGCTCGCCGTGCTCGCCGCGACCATCGCGGAAGATATAACGGGCGCGCTCGGGCGATCCGGGACCGGCGGCAAGAGCGGCTTTGAACCAGGGGTGCTGGTTGGATGAATGGTTAGGCACGATGTCGACGATGACCTTGATGCCGCGCGCGTGAGCCGCAGCGATCATGTCATCGAAGTCGTCAAGCGAGCCGAGACGTGGGTCGACATCGCAGTAGTCCGCCACATCATAGCCACCATCGACAAGAGGCGATGGGTAAAACGGGCTCAGCCAGATGGCCTCGATACCCAGCTGCTCAAGATAGTCCATCTGCTGGGTAATGCCCGCGATATCGCCCAGACCCGAACCAGTCGAATCCTTAAACGAGCGCGGGTAGATCTGATAGATCGCGGCGTCGGACATCCATGAGCGCGAAGAAGACTTTTCTGTAGCCATGGGGCGTATCTCCCTTGCAACGAGGTTATGCGGGATGCCCACGATGATACGCCCAAAGTGGACATTCGCGGCAAACAACGCCACAGCCACGACCCAAAACGCTCGCCCCCCTCGGGTTCGAGCCCAGGCGATGGGTACGAAAAAGCCCGGCTACCGTAGTAGTCGGGCTGCTGCGTTTGGAGCGGACAACGGGGCTCGAACCCGCGACCCCAACCTTGGCAAGGTTGTGCTCTACCAACTGAGCCATGTCCGCATATGTAAAACAAAACGGGCGCCGGAGCGCCCGGATGTTGCCTGGAGGCGAAGCCCGGATTCGAACCGGGGGTAAAGGCTTTGCAGGCCTCTGCCTTACCACTTGGCCACTTCGCCGAAAAAGGACCGCCTAAACGGTCCGGAAATGCAATGGAGCGGACAACGGGGCTCGAACCCGCGACCCCAACCTTGGCAAGGTTGTGCTCTACCAACTGAGCCATGTCCGCTTGCGGGTTATTAATTTACGCGAGTTGTCCAAAAGACGCAAGTACTTTTTTCAAAAAACTTGTCTGCCGCATGTTCTTAGTAGCTAAACGCGCTAAAGCGATTGGCTAGGCACACGATTCCAGCGCTCCGCTAAACAGCTTCACCATCTGCACGCGCGTGCCGGCACCGTCCGTACGACGAGCAACCTCCACGTTATCGACGAGCATACGCATAAGCTTGATACCACGGCCGCGCTCCTCAGATGCGACCGGTTCGCTCGTTTCATCGATAGAATAGCCGGCACCTCGATCAAGCACCTCAACCACAACGCGATCGCCATAGGCCTGAACCGTCAGGACACACCCGATACCGCCCGCATGGTCATAGGCATTACCCAGCGCCTCCCCCGACGCCAATGCGACATCGTAGCGCTCGTCACGGCGCAACGGAAGCGATTCAAGGAGTTCGGCGATGCGATGTCGGTAGTATGGAAGATTCTCGATACCCTGACGGACCTCAACGCTCTTACTCCAGCGAGGCAGCTCCCCCACCGGAATGGCAGGAATTGACTCCCGTGCCGGCCCCGCGACATGAAGGATATCGACAAGACGAGCAATCTCCAAAAAGCGAACAACTTCACCTGATGCATTGACGAGCGAAAGCAGGCCTTCTCGCCTCATGAGCTCACGAGCGCGCGTAAGCAGGAATGCCAAGCCCGTCGAATCGATAAAGCTAACAGCCTGACAGTTGATGACGACACGACGCACGCCGCGGCCAATCAAAGCATCCAACCGCCGACGCAGCGCAGGCACCGTGGCGATGTCGATATCGCCTGGTGGCGTCAAAACCGCTATGTCATTCCACTCATTCATACGACCATGGTTCCCCAAAAAAGCCCACTCAATGCATTCGTTTCCCTAACCGTACGGATTCAGCCCGCCCAGCGTCGTCTATGAACGACCCCGTAAAAACTCAAGGGACACCAATGCAATGTCATCGTCCAGCGCCGATTCGGTAAATCGGTCAAGCTCGCCCAAGACCTTGCCGCAAATGCCCGACACGCCCTCCCCCGAAACAGAAAGCAGAAGGTCGCGCAAGCGCTGCTCGCCAAAGAACGCTCCGGTGCGGTCGCGGGCCTCAATCGTTCCATCCGTATACATGAAGAGCATGTCGCCGGGGGCGAACGTAAACACGCCTGTCTCGTACACCATGCTCTCAAAGGCACCGATTACACCCGATTGGCATCCAAGCAGCTCGACCTCTCCCCCACGAGCCTCGCCGCCACCCAGCGGCATCGACTCTGGCCTGATGACCATGGTCGGAGGATGGCCCGCCGAACAATACGTTGCGCGTCCGGCTTTAAGGTCAATCTTGGCGATAAAGGCTGTCACGAACGTCTCGACCCTCGAAAAGCCCATGAGCATGCTGTTAAGGGAGCGTGCCATGCGGGCCGGTCCAGCGCCCTCCCAAGCATATGCCGTCAGGGCCGTCTTGACGAGCGCGGACATCGATGCGGCCTCAATGCCTTTGCCAGACACATCACCCAGAATCATGACGGCGCAGTCGTCGGGAAGACGGATGAGCGTATAGAAATCGCCTCCGACCAACGCCGAATTCGTGGCCGACAGGTACACCGAATCGGTTGCGATACCCGGAACATCCCCCAGGGAATTTCTCATGCCGATCTGGAGGGTCTGAGCGATATGGCGCTCCTCGCGCTTTTGAGATTCGCCTTCGTAGATCAGTTCAAAGTCATGCGCCAAGTGCACCAAGTAGTCATATTCAAGGTCATCAATCGGCTCTTGGCTGCCATCACGAAGCAGCAGCGCGCGCGTAGTCGGGCTCTTCGCAACAGAAGCAGGAACAATCGCGTCGTTACTGTGCTTGCCATCACCCTCAGAGCGCGGGCGCCCCGCCTCGATGCCGGAGTCGACATAGAGACCTTGACAAGGCAGACCATGTGCCCTAAGCCAGCCTCCCATAGGCATCGATTCGTCAACGCGAGTTATACGGACGTGTTTAAGGTCCTCGGCACTCGTGCCGCCCAAAACAGACGCCTCAAAGCCATCAGGGCCAGCCCCCAGACGTGCCGCTGGCGCCGTCGTGGAAAAGAAAAGCTTCTCGGGATCGTCCGGCAAAGCAACGCGACTGCCGCCTTCAAAATCTATGACGTAGGAATCCAGACTGGCGTCATACTCAACAGGGCAAAAATGGCAGTTGAGCATATTGCAGATCTCGGACGATACCGCCTGGGTAGCCGCGGCGGAATCGTCTAGAAAGGTAAACAACTCATCACGTAAGACATTGAGCGAGCGGCCAAGCTCGGCCGTGCGACGAGAGCGAAGGCTCGATGCCATGCCGACCAGCTGGATAGACAGGTAATCGCAAATGACCTCGAGTACATTAACGTCATAGGCGAGCGGTGCCTGGGGGCGTTTCCAACCAACTTCCAGCACGCCAAGGACCTGCGTACCGTAAAAAACGGGAAGACAGATCTCGCTGCGGTACGGAGGCATATCCTGCACGCGCAACAGGTGCTTAGAACGATTGTCCAGGTCCATGAACATACCGGAGGCGGCCCTATCGCCCTCAAGGTCCTGCTGAATCGACAAGCGACAGGCACGCGACTCGCGAAGAACATACGTCGGAATGCCAGCGCCATACGGCAAAAACTCGGGCAGGTAGCTGTCGTACAGCTCCTTGGAAACACCGCGTAGCTTAAAACCGCCGCTCTCAGAAAAATAGATAGCGGCACCCGAAGCATCGAGCGTTCCTACAAGCTGGTTCAAAACGGTATCAAGCAGGCTGGGTAACTCATCGGAGCCCACAGTGCTCATAATGACCGAGAGCGTGCCAGAGAGACGTTTGTTCGCCACTCTAAGCTCCGATAACGCACGCTTGAGTTGACGGTCGTGAGAATACTGTTCCTCGATACTGTGAAGCGCCACCAGGACACGTGGTGCACGGCGCCCAAAGATGCGTGGAGGCGTTACGGAGCCCGCACGAACCAAGACGGGAATAAAGGACCCGTCGCTCAGCTTGAGCATCAGCTCGCTCTCGCAGCCATCGGTCTCAAACGGCAGACGATGTTCGGTCGCGCGCTCAAAGGCAGACGAGTACAGAACGTCCTTGACATCACCGTTGATGACGTCAGCGCGCTCCTCGCACATCAGATCGAGCAAACGATTATTCACATGAAGGATGGTTCCGTCGAGCTCACAAATGATGACAGCATCGCTCGTGATCTCGACCAGTTGGGCAACGTCTGCCCACTCGTTGCGCTCAAGCGTTTCCATCGTGGACCTCACCGTCTATCGGTAACAAAAAAGCCTCCGAAGAGGCTTCTCAAATGCGATGGTGTCGGAGGCGGGACTTGAACCCGCATGACCAAAAAGCGGTCACTAGCACCTCAAGCTAGCGCGTCTGCCAATTCCGCCACTCCGACATGCTATGTTGTTGATTCGCAGTTCGTTTTGTTGGACCCGCGCGTTCAACGAGGAAGATAATAACCTATGATTCGAGAACTGTGCAAGCACTTTTTTCAAAAAAGTTTACGAATTTGTAATTGCGCAGGTAGACCGACCTGTTCGGGCAGGAATGAGGTCGCTTTCCAACGCGTCCTCGGGCATGCGGCATTATTTTGATCCGCGCTTCGCGCTACAAAATAATGCCGCCCCCTGCGGAATGCGTTGGAAAGCGACCTCATTCCTGCCCTAGGGGCACATGCTTCATGCACAGTTCTCAAACATGTTTTGGGGGCTGATGCAAATTTGGTGGCTCGGCAAAGCCGAGCCCTTATATGGGGAGGCCGGAGCCAAAGCTCCGGCCTCACTAACTTTCCTATTAGATTAAGTGAGCGATCAAGGAATCTCACTCCCCTCTGCCGCGTTAACGCAGGGCCCGCCCTGGTGTTGCTTTTCAGAACATTCCGCAGGACGGAGGAAGCCCCGCAGCGCGCAGCGCGCAGCGGGGCTTCCGATATGTCCGAGGACGTTCTGAAAAGTAACACCAGGCGGGCCCGGACGAGAACAACCGACTACAGGTCGATGTGCGATTCCTTGATCGGGAACGGCTCGGCGAAGTGGCAGGCGCAGCAGTGGCCCGGGGCAACTTCCTTAAACTCAGGGAGCTTCTCAGAGCAGATACCCTGCGCGATCGGGCAGCGCGTGTGGAAACGGCAGCCGGTCGGCGGATCCAGCGGCGACGGCGGATCGCCAGCGAGGATGATGCGCTTGCGGGTCTTCTGGATATCCGGATCGGGCACCGGCACGGCAGACAGCAGCGACTGCGTGTACGGATGGTGCGGCTCGCTATAGAGCGTCTTCCAATCCGAAACCTCGACCATCTTGCCCAGGTACATAACGGCAACGCGATCGGAGATGTGCTGCACGACGGACAGGTCGTGGGCGATAAACAGATATGCGGTACCGAACTTGTCCTGGAGCTCCTTCAGCAGGTTCAGAACCTGGGCCTGAATGGATACGTCAAGTGCAGAGACGGGCTCGTCGCAGATGATCAGCTTGGGCTTCAGAGCGAACGCGCGGGCGATGCCGACACGCTGGCGCTGGCCGCCCGAGAACTCGTGCGGATAGCGGTTGATGTGCTCGGGGTTCAGACCGACGACGTCCAGCAGCTCGCGGACGCGCTCGATACGCTCTTCCTTGGTACCCACACCATGAATGGTCATGGGCTCGGAAACGATCTCACCAATCGTCATGCGGGGATTCAACGAAGCATAAGGATCCTGGAAGATGAACTGCATCTCGCGACGCATATCCTTGATCTCGTGCTTGCTCATCTCGGCAACGTCTTTGCCCTGGAAGAACACTTTGCCGGCCGTCGGCTTGGTGAGGCGCATGATAGTACGGCCCGTGGTGGACTTACCGCAACCAGACTCGCCGACCAGGCCAAAGGTCTCGCCCGGATAAATCTCGAACGAAATGTCATTCACAGCAGAGACGACACGCTTGGAGAAGCGCTTGGCGAACATGCCGGACTCAGCGGGAAACTCCTTAGAGAGGTGCTCAACCTTCAGCAGCGGAGTACGCTCGTTGGTATCTGCCATTACGCCTCGCCTCCCTTCTTGGAATCCTTACGCGTACGGGACGTCTCAGGAGCGTTCTTGAGGAACTCGGGGTCACCAGAGTAGTGGCACGCAGAGTAATGACCAGACTCGGTGACAACGCGCTCGGGGCGCTGCTTGCGGCACTTGTCCGTCGCATAGGGGCAGCGAGGAGAGAAGACGCAGCCCTCGGGCAGGTTCATGAGCGAAGGCGGGTTGCCGTGAATCGGCGTAAGCGGTTTCTTCTCATCGATAGCCTGCTCCGGGATGGAGCGGATCAGACCCCAGGTATAGGGGTGACGGCTCTCGTAGAAGATTTCCTCAGCAGTACCGAACTCGACGGGACGGCCGGCGTACATAACCATGATCTTGTCGGCCATATCGGCGACGACACCCAGGTCATGGGTAATCATGATGATGGCGTTGCCGTTCTTCTCCTGCATTTCCTGCATAAGCTCAATAATCTGAGCCTGAATGGTAACGTCCAGGGCAGTCGTGGGCTCGTCGGCAATCAGAATATCGGGATCGCAGGCAAGAGCCATGGCAATCATGACGCGCTGACGCATACCGCCGGAGAATTGGTGCGGATACTCATTGACGCGCTTCTCGGGCTCGGGAATACCAACGAGGTCCAAAAGCTCGGTGGCGCGCTTGAGCGCCTCCTGCTTGGAGTAGCCACGGTGCAGACGAAGACCCTCGCCCACCTGCTTGCCGATCTTATAGACCGGGTTCAAGGAGGTCATAGGATCCTGGAAGATCATCGCGATATCGTTGCCGCGAATGTGCTGCATCTCTTCCTCGGTCATTTCGAGGATAGAACGACCGCGATAGCGAACGTCGCCGCCCTCAATCTTTCCCGGAGGCATCGAGATGAGGCCCATGATGGTCATGGCGGTCACGGACTTACCGGAGCCGGACTCACCGACGACACCCAGGGTCTCGCCGCGATCGAGCGTGTAGGACACACCGTCGACAGCGCGAACGACACCATCCTCGGTGTGGAAATACATCTTAAGGTCATCGACCTCGAGCAGATGCTGGCCCTCGGGAACCGGCTGGTCCTTCAGGTCCACATAGTTCTTGTTCTTCTTCATCCTTATGCGTCCTTCATCTTGACGTCGAGGGCGTCGCGCAGACCGTCACCCAGCAGGGTGAAGGCGAGCACCGTCGAGAGAATTGCCAGACCGGGCATGATCATCATCCAGGGAGCAGTCAGAAGATACTGCTGACCGTCCTGAATCATGGAGCCCCACGAAGGCGTAGGCGGAATAACGCCCATGCCGAGGAAGGACAGAGCGGACTCGGTCAGAATGGCGCCACCAATGTTCATAGTCGCGTAGACCACGATGGAGGCAACGGAGTTCGGGAAGATGTGACGCACGACGATACGAGCATCGGATGCACCCATCGCGCGCGCAGCGTCAACATAGTCGTTTTCCTTGACCGTCAGGATCGCGGATCGGAAGACGCGCGCAATAGAAGGCCAGCCGAGAATACCGATGGCGATAAAGACATTCTGAAGACCACGGCCGATAACGGCGATCATGGCGACGACGAACAGCACGTACGGGAACGCTAGGAAGATATCCGCAAAGCGCATGATGATCGTATCCCAGATTCCGCCGTAGAAACCGGCCAGAGCACCCATGACCAATCCGATCACCGTGGAGATGGCGGTGGCCATAATGCCGACGGACAGCGAAACGCGTGCACCGTAGATAACGCGGACGAGAATGTCGCGACCAAGGGCGTCGGTACCAAACGGGTGCTCGGCACACGGAGCCAGCAGCGACGTCTCGGCCATGGTGGTCGAGTCGGAAGCCGTCGGCGAACCGAGCCAGGGCTTAGCCCACAGATCTGCGGTCAGGGCAACCACAACGACGATGATGATCCAGCAGACACCGATAACGGCGAGCTTGTTCTTGCGAAGACGCTTAAAAGCGTCGCCCCACAGCGTGCGGGACTTGGCGGGAGCAGAGGCGGCCTTGGTGGCGGTAGCCTGCTCCTGAGACTGAGAATCAGTTTCCTGCATGAGACGTACCTCCCTTAGGCCTTATCCGACGGACCGCCAAGGCGGATGCGCGGGTCGAGGAATGCATAGCTAATGTCGACGAGCAGGTTGATCACCATGACGACGACAACGATGAGCGTAACGCCGCCCATAACGATGGGCCAGTCACGCATGCTGATGGCGCGGTAGACCTCAGAGCCGATACCGGGCCAGTTAAAGACCGTCTCGGTCAGGATGGCGCCCGAAAGCATGCCACCGAAGTCGACACCAATATAGGTAACGACGGGGATGAGTGCATTCTTAAGCGCATGCTTGATGATGATCGCGCGATTGGAGAGACCCTTAGCCTTTGCCGTGCGGATATAATCCTGGTTCATGACGTCGAGCAGTTGCGAGCGCATGATGCGGGCAGCATAGGCGGTCGAAACCGAAGCCAGCGTAATGGTCGGAAGCACATAGTGCATCCAATCCTGATACTGAGAGCTGGAACCGCCGGCACCCGAGATCGGCATGGAGAATGCACCGCCCGTGGCGTCCTTGAGGATGACGCCAAAGAACAGCTGCAGCAGCATACCGAGCCAGAAGGCAGGAACGGCAACGAGGATTGACGTGGTCAGCGTTACCAAAATATCCCAGAAGGAGTAACGCTTTACTGCCGAAATGATACCCGCACCGATACCCATGATTGCCTCGAGCACGATGGCGCACGCGGCGAGTTTAACCGTATACGGATACTTCTGAGCAAAGATTTCCGCAACCGGCAGCTTGCGCTGATACGAATTGCCCAGATCGCCATGAAGCAGACCATTCATGTAATTCAAGTATTGGTCCACAAGCGACGTTGGAACGGGATCGCCGTTCTCGTCAAGGATCGCGTTGCCGTCCTCGTCCGCCTGGACCAGGTGATAGCGCACGCGAAGTTGAAGCTCTACCTCGGGGGACAGAGCCTTGTCTCCACCGATCAGCTTGATCGGATCTCCCGGCACGATGTTCTGGAGGGCGAACAGAATCAGCGTTACGCCCAAAAATACCGGGATGAACTGAAGCACACGTTTAACGATGTACTTACCCATACCACTCCCCTATCTAGGGATTAACCTAAATGGGATGCCGATCGCCAGACCGGCATCCCAAAATTACCATCAGCCAGTTTACCCCAGGTTAGGGAGAACTGTATGTTTCCCATGAGGTCTACGTAAATACTTGACCCTCACGGAAGCTGCAAACTCTTAGGCGAGCTCGGCGGTACCCAGCTCGGCGTGCTTCTGCGGATCGACATAGAGGTGCTTGATGCGATCGGAGCCAGCGATGGTGTGCGTGTAGAACATCACCGGGATGACCGGGCAGTCGGCAGCGACCATTGCGTCGGCCTCCTGCATCTTAGCGACGCGCTCTTCGTCGTCAACCGTGGTACGGGCCTCGTCGACCTTGGCGTCGAACTCGGGGTTGTTGTAACCAGAGCGGTTGTCGCCACCGAGGGAGTCGGAGTGGAACAGCGGATACAGGAAGTTGTCCATGATCGGGTAGTCGGCAATCCAGCCCAGACGACCGAACTGATAGTTGAAGTTCTGGTACTGCTCGAGCAGCGCAGACCACTCAGGAGTATCGGAGACGGCGGTAACGCCGACCTTGGCGAGGTCGCCGATGATGGACTCCATGATCTCCTTGTGGCCACCGTCCTGGTTGTAGGAAAGGGTCACGTTAATGCCACGATCGCCGTTAGCGCCAGCGGGAGCAACCTTGTCGAGGTACTCGTTAGCCTTGTCGACGTCGTAGGCGCAGAACTCCCATGCGCCCTCCTTGTAGCCATCGATACCCGGAGGAACAATGCCGTCGGCGGGGGTACGGGTACCCTTGAAGATGGTCTTGCAGATGGCCTCCCGGTTGATAGCAAGGGAGATACCCTTGCGCAGGTCGGCGTTGTTGAACGGCTCGGCCGTGGTGTTGCAGGTCAGGTAGTAGGTGGAAGGCTCGGCGCCGAGCAGTATGCGCTCGCCGTCGCCCATGGTGTAGCCGTCCTTGGACACGCCGCGATCCTTCTTGGCAGCGTCGATCTGAGCAACGGGAACGTCGCAGATGTCAAGGTTACCGGCCTGGAACTCCTTGTAAGCGGTCTCCACGTCCTTGATGACCTGGAAGTGGATGCCGTCGATCTTGGCCTTGTCGCCATAGTAATCGTCGAACTTCTTGAGGTTGATCTCCTGACCATCCTCCCACTTGCCGTCCATCATGAACGGGCCGTTACCGACCGGTGCAAGATAGAAGCTCTTGGCATCGGACTCGGCGCACTCGGGAACCGGGGCCAGAGCCGGGTGAGAGGCGACGAAGGGGAAGTCGGCGTAAGCGGAAGACAGCTTGACGACGAGGGTCTCATCGTCGGGGCAGGTAACACCGCTGAGCTCAGTAGCGTTACCGGCAAGCAGATCGTCATAGCCCTCGACCATGGAAAGGTGATAGGAAACCTCGGACGGGCCATACTCGGTAGCGATGGCCGACTTGGTGTTGACCAGACGCTCCCAACCGAGCTTGAACGACTTGGAGGTAACGTCGTCACCGTTGTGGAACTTGGCCTTCTTGATCTTGAAGGTAAACTCGGTGGCGTCGTCGTTGGCCTCGAAGGACTCGCAAGCCAGCGGAACGATCTCGCCCTTCTCGGCGTCATAAGAGGTCAGAGCGTCAAAGAGCTGGTACTCGACCTGAGTGCCCTGGTCCTCCTGGACATTGTAGGGGTCGATGCAGACCGGGTTGTTGATGTAGAAGTTCAGCGTCGAACCGGACTCAGAACCGGAAGTGTCGCCGCCCTTCTTGCCGCATGCGGCAAGAAAAGCCATGGAGCTCGCAGCGAGGGTGCCGCCAACAAAGGCGCGACGACCCATAACGGGCTGGTGGAACATAGAATCAGCCATGCCATCCTCCTTATGAGATAGGACAAAGAAATGTTCAGTCGGACACATGTCGAGGCAATCCGATCCGAACCATCAAAACGCCGTCCGTTGCTATGGCTGGTTATGCACAACGGAGCAACGTTTTGCAATACAGTAGCGCATTTTATGCACGATTTGGGGCTAATTCCGGTTAACGGTCGAGAATTTCTTTAGTTGGGCGAAGTATGTGGTGATATTCTGGCTCTGTTACAAGTCTGTAAACAAAAAAGGCCCCGCACATACGGGACCCTTTTCAAACGTATATACGCCGATGCTTAGTAGCCGACGATGCCCTGCGGGAAGAAGAACATGCACAGGACGACGCACGCGGCAAAAACAACGGCCATAATTACCGTCAGGCGATCGAGGTTCTGCTCCATGACGCCCGTGGCAGAGCTGGAGTTATACAGCGAGCTAGCGATCATATCCGAAACGCCGATGCCCTTACCGGAATGCATCAGGACGAGAATCGTCAGCGCCACGGCAGAGACAGCCCAAACGACAAACAGAAGAATCTGGAACGGACCCATAGATAAGCTCCTTAATAGAACAGTTCAAACTCCAGTACTGTACCACAATCCCCCGCTCTCCCCTACCTGCCACTCAAGGACGGGGCGGAAATGGCAGAAATACCAAAAAGGGGGTTGTCCGGTTGTGGACAACCCCCTTACTAGAAAACGGTATTTGTTTTCTTTAGGCCTCGGTGGCGAGCACGCGACCCGTCATCTCGGCGGAAGGCTCAATACCAGCCATGGTGAGCATGGTCGGAGCGATATCGGAAAGACGGCCGTCCTCGATACCGGTGAGCTGCGCCTTCTCATCAACGATGATGAACGGCACACGGTTGGTGGTGTGAGCCGTAAACGGATGCTTGGAGCCGTCGGAAGCAACGTCAAACATGTGATCGGCGTTGCCGTGGTCGGCGGTAATCAGCGCAAAGCCACCCTTGGCGAGAATCGCCGGGACAACCTTGGACAGGGCATCGTCAACAGCCTCGACGGCCTTAACGGCGGCGTCGAAGACACCGGTGTGACCAACCATGTCGCAGTTCGCGAAGTTCACGATGTAGAAATCAGCGCGATCCTCGTTGATTGAGGCGACGAGCTTCTCAGTAACCTCGGGAGCGCTCATCTCGGGCTGCAGATCGTAGGTAGCGACCTTGGGGGAAGCGACGAGCACGCGCTCCTCGCCCTCCTTGGGCTCCTCGATGCCGCCGTTGAGGAAGAACGTCACGTGGGCGTACTTCTCGGTCTCGGCGGTATGCAGCTGCTTCAGGCCATTGGCGGCGATAACGTCGGCCAGGACGTTCTCGGGGAACGTCTTGGGGAAGGCGACCTCAACGTCAAACGTCGGATCGTACTCGGTCATCGTCACAAAGTGCGAAAGCTTAATCTGCTCGCGCTCAAAGCCGTCGAACTCCTTGTCCGTGAACACGCGGGTCATCTGACGAGCGCGGTCGGGACGGAAGTTGAAGAAGATGGCCGCGTCGCCCTCGTGGATGCCCTCGTTGTGGGCAGCGAAGGGCTCGACGAACTCGTCGCCGCGCGGATCCTTCTCGTAGTAGGCCTTGATACCGGCAACGGGGTCGGTATCAGCATCGGACGCGTTGACCATGACGTCGTAGGCGCGCTGGATGCGCTCCCAACGATTATCGCGGTCCATGGCCCAATAACGGCCCGAGACGGTGGCAACGCGAGCGTCGCAACCGGTCTCCTCGGAGATCTTAGCCAGGAAGGCGCAGAACTCGCTCATGTAGCCGGCACCGGACTGCGGGTCAACGTCGCGGCCATCCATGAAGGCGTGGACGCGAACGGTCTTGACACCGTGCTCGGCAGCCATCTTGACCAGAGCCTCGACGTGGTTCATGTGAGAATGAACACCGCCAGGGCTCATAAGGCCCATGAGGTGGAGAGTCTTGCCGTCAGCCTTGACGTCGTCCATAGCCTTGACGAAGACCTCGTTCTTGGCGATGGAGCCGTCCTTGATGGCGTTGTTGATGCGCGAAAGCTCCTGGAACACGATGCGGCCGGCACCGATGTTGAGGTGACCCACCTCGGAGTTACCCATCTGGCCATCGGGAAGACCCACGTCCTCGCCCGAAGCGCCGAGCGTGGTGTGGGGGTACTTCTCGTACAGGCTATCAAGGAAGGGCGTCTTAGCAGCGGCGACGGCGTTCTCGCCATCGGCCGGAGCCAGGCCGCAGCCGTCCATGATGATCAGGAGTGCAGGAAGATGACGCTGTGCCATATGTCCTACTCGCCTGCCTTGACGACCATAGAAGCGAAGTCGGCAGCCTTGAGCGAAGCGCCACCCACGAGGGCGCCGTCAACGTCGGGCTTGGCGACGAGCTCGGCGATGTTGCCGGGCTTGGCAGAGCCACCATAGAGAACGCGGATGCCGTTAGCGAGCTCCTCGCCGAACATCTCCTTGAGGGTCTCACGGATAGCGCCGCAGACCTCCTGAGCGTCCTCGGCGGTAGCGGTCTTGCCGGTGCCGATGGCCCAGATGGGCTCATAGGCGACGACGACCTGCTTGGGGCAGGTGATCTCAAGACCAGCAAGGCCAGCCTTGACCTGGTTCACGACGTGCTCGACATAGGTGCCAGCCTCGCGGACCTCGAGGGACTCGCCACAGCAGAAGACAGGAACAAGACCGGCGGCAACGAGAGCCTTGGCCTTCTTGTTCTGATCCTCGTCGGTCTCGTGGAAGTAGTCGCGACGCTCGGAGTGGCCGATGATGCAGTAGGTGCAGCCAGCAGACTTGAGCATGTCGCAAGAGGACTCACCGGTGAAGGCACCCTTGGCCTCCCAGTACACGTTCTGTGCACCGAGGGCGATGGGGGCAGCCTGAATACGGTCATGAACCGTGGTGATGTCGATGGTCGGAGGGCACACGAGCACCTCGACGCCAGCCGGAACCTCGGGCAGAGCCTGAGCCAGCTCGTCGGCGAGCTTGGCGGCCTCGGCGACGTCGTTGTTCATCTTCCAGTTACCAGCGATAAGAAGGGTGCGATTAGGCATCGAGAAGCGCCTCCACTCCGGGCAGGGCCTTACCCTCGACGAGCTCCATGGAAGCGCCACCACCGGTGGAGATCCAGCTCATCTTGTCGGCCAGGTTGAACTTGTTGACAGCTGCGACAGAGTCGCCACCGCCGATGATCGAGGTGCAGTCGGCCTCGGCAACAGCCTCGGCGATAGCCTGGGTGCCGTGAGCGAAGTTGTCAAACTCGAAGACGCCCATGGGGCCGTTCCAGAACACGGTCTTGGCGCCCTTGACGGCCTCGGCGTAGAGCTCCTCGGTCTTGGGGCCGATGTCCATACCCTCACGATCGTCGGGGATAGCGTCGGAAGCGACAACCTCGGGGACAGCGTCCTCGCCAAAGTGATCGGCAACGCGGTTATCGATGGGGAGCAGGATCTTGACGCCCTTCTCCTCGGCCTTCTTGAGCATCTCGCCGGCGCGCTCGACCCAGTCCTCTTCCTTGAGGGACTGACCGACGGTCAGGCCCTGAGCCAGGAAGAAGGTGTAGGCCATGCCGCCACCGATGATCAGGGTGTCAGCGGAGTCGATGAGGTGATCGAGAACGCCGATCTTGGAGGAAACCTTGGAACCGCCGACGATAGCGACGAAGGGGCGCTCGGGCTCGGCGAAGATGCCGGTCAGCGTGTCGACCTCCTTCTCGAGCAGGAAGCCAGCGACTGCGGGCAGGTAAGCGGCGGGGCCCACAACGGAACCCTGGGCGCGGTGAGCGGTGCCAAAGGCATCGAGGACGAAGACGTCACCATAGGAAGCGAGGATCTTGGCGATCTCGGGATCGTTCTTCTTCTCACGCTTGTCGAAACGGACGTTCTCGAGAACGAGGACCTTGCCCGGCTCGACGGCGGCGACAGCCTCAGCAGCCTTCTCGCCGTAGGTGTCGGCGACAAAGGCAACGTCGAGACCAGAGAGCTCAGCAAGCTTCTTGGCGACGGGCTCGAGGGACAGCTCGGGCTGGAAGCCGGTGCCCTCGGGACGGCCGAGGTGGCTCATGAGGATGACGCGAGCGTTGTGCTCAACGAGATAGTTGATGGTGGGCAGGGCAGCCTTGATGCGGGTGGTGTCGCCAACGACGCCATCCTTGATAGGCACGTTAAAGTCAACGCGGACGAGAACGCGCTTGCCGTCGACATCGATGTCGCGGACGGTCTTCTTGGTAAAGGCCATGTTTGCTTCTACCTTTCGTACGTGTCTGCCTCCCATTACGGCAGACGATTTCCTATAAAAAGGGCGCGACCCTAGGGTGTAAGCCCTATAAGGCCGCGCCCTTCTTTAGACGCTCAACGAGCTATTCGCTAAAAGCTAAATTAAGCAACGAACTTCTCGAAGTACTTGATGGTGCGGACCATCTGAGAGGTGTAAGAGTTCTCGTTGTCGTACCAAGAGGTGACCTGAACGAGGGTCTGGCCGTTGCCGAGGTCAGAGCACATGGTCTGAGTGGCGTCGAAGATGGAGCCGTGGGTCTCGCCGATGATGTCGGTGGAGACGATGTCGTCCTCGTTGTAACCGAAGGTCTCGGAGATGGTGGCAGCGTAGGCCTTCATAGCAGCGTTGACCTCGTCGACGGTGACCTTCTTGTCAACGACAGCGTAGAGGTTGGTGATGGAGCCGGTCGGCGTCGGGACGCGCTGGGCGGCACCGATGAGCTTGCCGTTGAGCTCGGGGAGAACCAGGCCGATAGCCTTGGCAGCACCGGTGGTGTTGGGGACAATGTTAACGGCGCAGGCGCGGCTACGACGCTTGTTGCCCTTGCGCTGCGGGCCGTCGAGCGGCATCTGGTCGCCAGTCCAGGCGTGAATGGTGGTCATGATGCCGGACACGATGGGAGCGAAGTCGTTCAGACCCTTGGCCATCGGGGCGAGGCAGTTGGTGGTGCAGGAAGCAGCGGAGATGATGTTGTCCTCAGCGGTCAGCGTCTCATGGTTGACGTTGTACACGATGGTGGGCAGATCGCTGCCGGCCGGAGCGGAGATGACGACCTTCTTGGCGCCAGCGTTGATGTGGGCCTGAGCCTTAGCCTTGCTGGTGTAGAAGCCGGTGCACTCGAGAACGACGTCGACGTCGAGGTCGCCCCAAGGCAGGTTGTTGGCGTCGGCCTCCTTGTAGATCTTGATCTCCTTGCCGTCAACGGTGATGGAATCCTCGCCAGCAACGACCTCGTGATCGCGAGCGTAGTTGCCCTGCGTGGAGTCGTACTTCAGCAGGTAAGCGAGCATATCGGGAGAGGTGAGGTCGTTGATAGCGACGATCTCGGAGCCCTCATGACCGAACATCTGACGGAAAGCCAGACGACCGATGCGACCGAAGCCGTTAATAGCAACCTTTACTGCCATTGTGTCTCCTTTCGTAAGGCCCCCGCGAGCTACAGCGCCCGCCGTTGAGGCCCACAAACTAACCACTCGCCTAATATACCTTTTTTTTGACTTGAATTTCACGAGAATGCTCGAAATTGAAAATCAAATTTACGTTAAAACGTTTTAAAGAATAAAATAGCAGCTAAATCCGTATATAAGTCGATACTTCAAACTACCTGTTTGCTTCAATGAGCTTTTCAAGCCTCAAAACTCGATGGTAGAGGGCTGACTTCGACAAGGGAGGGTCAGCCATCTCCCCCAAATCACGCAGCGACAGATCGGGATAGCGCTCTCGCAGATCGCAAAAGACCGCCAAGGCATCCGGAAGCGCATCGCGAAGGCCACGCTGCTCGAGCTCATCGATAAGCGCAAGCTGATGTTGGGCGGCACCGGCGCTTCTGGTCTGGTTGGCGAGCTCGGCGTTCACGCGACGGTTCACATCGTTCTTAACCAACTTGACCGCGCGCGCCTCCTCAATCTCGGCAACGCTGCGCTTGGCACCAATCAGCTTTAAAAGATGTTCGATCTCCTCGGCGCTCTTAATGTAGACAGCAAAGGATCCGCGCCGCGCGTTAACGCGCGCATGGACCCCAATCTGCTCCAATAGATCGCAAAGTCCCCGGGCATACTGCTCGCCCTGCACCGCGATCTCCAAATGAAAGTCGCCGCGGGGATCGGCCACAAAACCGCCCGCGATGAGCGCGCCGCGGATGTAGGCAAGCCTGCAGCAGGGACGGGCAACGATGTGCCGGGGAACACCGGCGACGAGCCCTCCCCTGCGGTCGAGAATGCCCAGCAGCACCAGAGCCTTGTCCAGGTCGGGTTGATCGGGCAGGGTAATGAGATAGTTGCGGACCTTATGCAAGACCGATTTACGAACGGTGAATTCCGTTTTGAGCTTAAGGATGCGATGCGTCAGTGTGATCATCGTGCGCGCGACGGCACCCGTCTCGGTCGCGACCGTCAAACGATACCGCCCGGAGCCGGCCAGCGAAAGTGTACCGCTCACACGCGTCAGGGCGGCAAGCGTCGACAAATCACAGTATTCACATTCGGGTTCGCAGCGCGCGAGCTCGTCACGCACCTCGGCGGTAAACGACATGCAGGCCTATGCTTTCGTGTTCGCGCGCGACAGGTCGCGATGGGAAATGCTCACGTGATACTGGGCACCTTCCAAATAACGTGCCGTGGCCTCGGCGATGGCAACGCTGCGGTGCTGACCGCCCGTGCAACCGATGGCAATAGAAAGTTGCGGCTTGCCCTCCGCAATGTAGCCCGGCATCACCGTATCAAGCAGCTGCGTCCAAGCCTTCCAGAACTCCTGGGTCTTGGGATGGTCTAAGACAAAATCGGAGACTTTCTTATCGAGACCGGTCATGGTGCGCATCTCGGGATCGTAGAACGGATTGGGCAGGAAGCGAACGTCGATCATAATGTCCGCCTCGACGGGCATACCGTGCTTAAAGCCAAACGAGAACACGTGAACGTCCATGAGCTGCTGGTCGGACAACTCGGAGAACGCCATGCGCAATTTGTTGCGCAGGGCAGAGGTGCGCAAGCGGCTCGTGTCGATAATCATATCGGCTCGGTCGCGCACGCCCTGCAGCTGAAGGCGCTCGCGCTGAATGGCATCGGCCGTAGTCTCCCCCGGCTTGGCAATGGGATGACGGCGGCGATTTTCGCTATAACGACGGATCAGCACCTCGTCAGAAGCCTCCAGGAACACGATGTCACAGCTCATCTCGCGCTCCTCGAGTGCGGCAACGGCATCGAGCAGCTCATCGAACAAGCCCTGGCTGCGCAGGTCACAGGTGACGGCGAGATGCCTGCCCACGCCCGTATTGATGCCGACGAGCTCGGCAAGCTGGGCGATGAGACGCGGAGGCAGGTTATCGATGCAAAAATAGCCCATGTCCTCGAACACGTGCATGGCCTGTGTGCGGCCCGATCCGGACATTCCGGTGATGATGACGATATCGGGGATGCGCTCCGAGCGCTCCGCCGCATCCATGGCATCTCCCTTTTGCATGTGCTGCCTCCCGAAAACAAGCGCGGGACCCAGCAACCCGGATCCCGCGCGGTCAATTGCCTATATTGAGTATACCGCCCCGAGCGGATACGAGGCCTGTCTTACGCCTCAAGCGCAGCCTTGAACCAACTCGTAATACTCGTGGGGTGCGTGATGGCGGTGCCGACGACAACGGCCCAGGCGCCAGCATCGATCGCGGCGCGAGCCTCCTCGGGCGTATGCACGCGACCCTCACAAATGATGGGAAGGCCGGGGAATTCCTCGGTCGCCTGACGCAGGAGCGGCAGGTCGGGGCCATCGGCCATGGTGCAGTCGATGGCGGCGACGCCGTGAGAAAGCGTGGTGGATACCAGGTCAAAGCCCATATCAACAGCACGGCGAATGTCCTCGATGGTGGCGCAATCCGCCATCAGGAGCACACCCTCCTCGTGCAGCGGGCGGAAGGTATCCTCGACCGTCTTGCCATCGGGGCGCGGACGATCGGTGGCATCGATCGCCACGATATCGGCACCGGCAGCAACGCAGGCGCGAGCGTGACGCAGCGTCGGCGTGATGTAAACGCCCTCGTGCCCATCCTTCCACAGGCCGATGACGGGAACCTCACAGCGACCCTTAATGGCGGCAATGTCGGCAAGGCCCTGGCAGCGAATGGCGGCAGCGCCGCCGAGCTCGCAAGCGCGAGACATTTGAGCCATGGTCTCGGGCGTACGAAGCGGCTCGCCCATATACGCCTGAACGCTCACGACGAGCTTGCCCTTCAGGGATTGAATCAAAGGATCGACGGTCATAAGGCTGCAACCTTTCTTAGAACAGCCTCCCGAGGCATGTTGTCTCGGGAGGCTCCTACAGCAGATACTTTTACTTCAACGAGGCAAGAAGATGCTCAGCGGCACCGATGAGCGGAGCATCGCCCTCCAGAGAACCGATGAGGATCGGTGTGTTCTGAAGCGGATCGAGCGCCTGGCTGGCATAGCCCTCGTGCACCGAATCCTTCCACGTCTGCGAACGCCAATCGGGACCTTGGTGAATCACGCCGCCCGAAAGCACGATGACCTCAGGGTCCAGGATGTTAGCGAGCGAGCCCAAGCTGGCGCCCAGCGCAAAGCCGGCATCATGGATGACCTCGGTCGCCTTTGCGTCGCCCGCACGGCACAGGTCGTTCACATCGCGACCGACCGAAGGACGGCTGGGGTCGACGCGGCCAAAACGCTCATCGTACATTCGACCAATGGAAGTGCCCGAAGCAACCGACTCCAGATGGCCGGAACGCCCGCAGGCGCAGGGAATGCCGGCGGCAGCCGAGCACTCGATGTGGCCCATATGGCCGGCAGCACCATGGAAGCCCTGCATCACGCGGCCGTTCTCGACATATGCGCCGCCGATGCCCGTACCGATGCCAAGACACAAGACGGAGAACTTACCCTTGCCGACGCCCCAGTGGGCCTCGCCCAGTGCATGAGCCTGCACGTCGCCTACAACGGCAACGGGAAGACCGAGGTCCTCGCGCAGACGCGGCCCCAACTGAACGCCGGACCAGCCGGGCATGATCTCGTTGGCATACGCGATGGCGCCCGTCTTGGGATCGACGACGCCGGCGGCACCGATACCGACGCCAAGGACCTCGACATCGGGATTCGCCTCGAGAGCAGCCTTGATGGACGCCTCGATACGCTGGAAGACGGCCTCGCCGCCCTCCTGGGCCTCGGTAGGAACCTCGGCCTCAAAAACAGGATGGGGCACGCTGCCGTCAGCCGGGTACTCCATGATGGCAGTCGCGATCTTAGTTCCGCCGATATCGACAGAGCAGACGTACTTGTTCTCCATGTCGCTCTCCTTAGGAGATAAAAAACAACTACAGGAAATGAAGGCGGTGTTATCGCCGCAACTTAGTAAAGGTTTCCCAGGTGCCCGAGGTTGGGGTGAAAGTGGTCGGGCGTTGACCTAATGGGTCAAGCCCGACCACTTGAGCCCCAAGATCGGGTGCCTGGGGAAGCTTTACAGGAGACCGTTGTCCTGAAGGACCTTCTTAATCGCCTCGACGTTCTCGCCGGTCATGGCCTTCACCGGGCGCGGCATGGTCGGGCTGTCGAAGATACCCATGAGGTTCATAGCGGTCTTGAAGGCGCCGACGCCACCGGCATAGCCCTGGACGCCCGAGGTGACATCCCAGATGTGCGAAATCTCATTGAGGCGATCCTGCTCGGCCTTGACGGTAGCCCAGTCACCAGCCTGAGCGGCCTTCCATTGACGCACGTAGCCCTCAGGCTCAACGTTGGCGAGGCCCGGGACGGAACCGTCGGCACCACCGAGGTAAGCGCCGTCGACAACAACCTCGTGACCGGTGAGGATGCTCATCGGATGGCCGTTCTTCTCGTTCTCCTGAACGAGGTAGCGGAACGAGATGTCATCACCCGAGGAATCCTTGACGCCGGCCAGAACGCCCTCGGCACCGAGCTTGGCAAGGAGCTTCCAGGGGAGCTTGGTGTGGACGCACACGGGGATGTCGTAAGCGAAGATGGGCAGGTCGAGTTCCTCATGCAGGATGCGGAAGTGCTCCTCGACCTCGGTCATGCCCTGCAGGGCATAGAACGGGCAGGTGGCGACGAGGGCATCGGCGCCCAGCTCCTGAGCGACCTTACCGTGCTCGATCATGCGCTCGGTCTCGGTGTCGATGATGCCGACCAGAACGGGAACGCGGTGGTCGACGATACGAACGGCCTCGGCGATAATCTGGCGACGGCGCTCGTCGGTGGAGAAGACGACCTCGCCCGAGGATCCCAAGAAGAACAGGCCATCGACGCCAGCATCGATCATGCGGTTGATGCTGCGCTCAAAGGAGGCAACGTCGAGCTGGTGATCTTCGGTATCGGGAACAACGACGGGAGGGATAACGCCGGTGAATTTCTGAGTTGTCACAAGAATCTCCTTAGTTGTCTGGCGGGCGGCCCTATGCCACCCACTCTTGTTGGCAGTGTCCAGGCCGTCTAGGCCAAAGAACACGGGTAGAACGTTTGGTTAAAAAAGTCGACGACTTCGTTTTCGAACGCATTGATGCGCTCGTGAGCGTATTTTGCATAGATGATATGCCTCCGGTCACACTCAAGACCGTTGAATACGGCAAACTGATCCTTGGAATCGCTCACGGTATCCATAAGCGATGTGCCCATGAGCACCGATCCGCGCACCCGAGACGACAGCGCCTCGAGGCCGCCAGGAAGCGGATTGGCAACCGCCGTGCGGGCGAGGCCCCGCTCGTCCAGAGCAGAAACCGCCAGTGCGACTCCGCCGCCAAGACCCTCGCCCCATGCAAAGATGCGGTCGAGGTCCATGCCATCAAGATTGCGCGCCACCTTCGCCAGCGCGCAACCCCAACGGACGCGCTCGACAAAAGCGGGCGAAGAAATCCCCCACCGCAGGTCGTCCGCACCAGCAACATCGTCATCCAGCGCGAGGACGGCATACCCCATGGCGGCATATCTCGTCATGTGATGCCAGCCGCGCACAGGCCGATCGATGTCGTGGAACATCAGGCACAACGGCACGCGCTCAGATACTCGGGCACGACCGACAGGCTCGATCAAACGAGCGTGAATCGCATCGTCACCGAGCTCAAAGGAGACCTCCGAGTAACGGGCGCAGGGGTTAACAAAGTCAATCGCCGTTATGGCCAGGCCTTGAATCTCAAGATTCGAAGCGCATGTCTCTAAATCAGAAACATCTGCTTGGACATCACCGCGCCAGTCCCGATATTCTGCGAGCCTTGACGAAACCGTTCCAGGAATTCCCACGAGTCCGGGGACAATCAGCTCGTCAACATTGCTCTCGCACTTAGACATGAGCCTCCCCTCCCTTGCAGAAAAACGGAATGATCAGATCGTCAAAATCCTGAATCTCCTCGTGGCCAAAGCCTTCAAAGAACTCATGACGCTTTTCGCAGGTCAGGTTGTTATAGACCGCAAACTGCGTCGCTGGCGGACAGACGATATCGGCTGTGCCGGTGCCAAACAGCACGGGGCATTTGACCATAGGGGCAAAGTTCTTGGAATCGAAGTACGCCAGCTTGGTATAGGCTTCGTCAATACGAGTCGAGTCCTCGTCAAACCAGCGAGACCAATAGCGCAGGCCCTCGTAGGCAATGTCGTCGGCATCCAAATCCCAGACCAGGCGGAAATCTGACAGGAAGGGATAGAGGATGGCGGCGCGATTGATAAGCTCGCTGTTAAGCGCACAGGTCGCAATGCCCAAACCGCCGCCCTGCGACGCGCCGTTCACAAACACACGCGCAAGATCGATGCCCTCGAGCTCGCGAACGATGCGGCACAGGATGCGAATATCTTGGTGCAAGCGGACATAGTAGAGGTTGGCCGGGTCGCCGTCGATACCGGCGACGATATGACCGGCAACCGTTGTGCCCTCAAATCCACCAATGTCCTCGGAGGGACCTCCTTGGCCGGGGCAGTCGAGGGCGATGAGTGCCATGCCCATGCCCGCAAACGACGCCTGCTCAAACCAGCTGCGGCTTGCACCCGGATACCCATGGAACTGAAGTACCAATGGCACAGGCTCGTCCGAGACGGGTTTAAGGTACTTGGCATGCAGGCGAGCGCCACACATGCCGGTATACCAGAGGTCGAAAAGCTGGCAGGTCGCGGCATCGGTGACCGATGCCGTCTCGATCGCATAGTCAAGCCCGACGGCGTCGGCCTCGGCCATGCGATCCTTCCAAAAGAGATCGAAATCTGATGGACGGGGCATGGCGCCTCGATATTCACCAAATTGATGTTGTAGCTCCTGAGCACTTGGCATGGCTCGTGAACCCAACCTTTCGAAATCGCAACGGAGGTGCGCCCGGCAGGGGAACCGGGCGCACGGGAGGGAAAGCGAGCCTACTCGCCGAGCTTGGGGTGCAGCAACGACGGCGCAGCGCCGAGCAGCATCTTGGTGTAGGGGTCCTGGGGGTGCTGGAAGACCTGCTTGGCCTCGCCCTGCTCGACGATCTTGCCACCATTCATAACGATGATGTCGTCAGAGATATAGCGGACCGTCTGGATGTCATGGCTGATGAACACCATGGCCAAGCCGAGCTCCTTCTTAAGGTCGGTCAGCAGGTTCAGAATCTGCGCGCGGACCGAAACGTCCAGAGCCGAGGTGGGCTCGTCGGCGATGATGGCATCGGGGTTCAGCGACAGGGCACGGGCAATTGCGACGCGCTGGCGCTGGCCGCCCGAAAGCTGGCCGGGAAGAACCTCGGCGGCGGAGCTGGGCAGACCGGTGAGCTCCAAGAGTTCCTTGACGCGCTTCTCCTGCTCGGCCTCGGTACCCAGGTTGTGGACGCGCATGGGGTCGAGCAGCTGCTCGCGAACGACCATGCGGGGGTTGAGCGCCGTGGCCGGGTTCTGGAACACGACCGAGATGACACGACCCATGTGGCGACGGTCCTCGGCGGTACGTTTGGTAACGTCCTTGCCCTTAAAGTAGACCTTGCCGCTCGTGGGGGCCTGCAGGCCGCACATGACGTTGGCGGTGGTGGACTTACCGCAACCGGACTCGCCGACGATGCCAATCGTCTGACCGGGCATGAGCTTAATCGTTACACCCTGGACGGCGTGAACCAGGTTGGGGTGCAGAATCGAGCCGGTACGGGTCCTAAAGGTGACGTGGACGTCATCAAGGAAGATGATCGGCTCGACGCCGTTGACTGCGGTCTCGCTCATCTACATCACCTCCGCGTGAGGGGTCAAACCATTTGCCTTGAGCACCTCGTCGGGGAGCTCGGAATAGAAGTGCTCGGTGCCGGGCACGCGCTTGAAGACCGGACGGGTGTCCAGGCCAATACGCGGATGGCTCGAGCGGGGCGCGAAGCGATCGCCCTTGGGGAAATCGCGCGGGCTCGGAACGGCGCCGGGCACCTGGTGCAGGCGGCCCGAACCGCTCTCGATGGACAGAACGGAACCCAGAAGACCGCGGGTGTACTCGTGGATCGGGTTAGTGAGCAGTTCCTTGGTGGGCGCCTGCTCGATAACCTGACCGGCGTACATAACCGTGATGTTGTGGGCGACCTCGGCGACCAGCGCCAGGTCGTGCGAAACGAAGATCATGGCAAAGCCGAGCTTGGCCTGAAGATCGTTGAGCAGCTTGATGACCTGCTTCTGGACGGTAACGTCCAGAGCGGTCGTGGGCTCGTCGCAGATGACCAGCTTGGGGTCGCGGGTAAGGGCCATAGCGATCAGGACACGCTGACGCTGGCCGCCGGAAAGCTCGTGCGGATAGCTCTCGAGCGTGCGCTTGGGATCGAGGCCGACGAGCTCCAGGAGCTCCTCAGCACTGCGGGTTCCGCCGCGCTTGGTGAGCTGCTTCATCTGGGCAGAGATGAGCATGGAGGGGTTGAGCGAGGACAGGGCGTCCTGATAGACCATAGCGATATCGGTACCGCGCAGGCCGAACCACTCCTTCTTACTCATCTTGAGCAGGTCGCGGCCCTCCCAGAGGACCTCGCCGGAAAGGTGCTCATCGTCGTCGGTCAGGCCCATGATGGCCAGCGTGGTGATGGACTTACCGCAACCGGACTCGCCCACCAGGCCCATGGTCTGACCAGGACGGACGTCAAAGTTGACATGGTCGACGACGTTGATATCGCCGTGGTGCTCAAACTGGATGCAGAAGTCACGGACCGAAAGGATCGGTTCGACAGACTCGTCGGGCACATGGCGATCGTCACGCTTGAGCTCGACATCGCGCAGGGCTCCAAGGCGAGCGGAGAGGGACTGGGCCTGCTCCTTGTAGGCGCGAACGGGGTCGGAGACCAGCAGGTCGGCCTCGCGGCGCTTGGAGGAATCGGTCGGATCCAGGGCGGCGGAGGGAGCAGCGGCCATGGCGTCGGTAATGCCCTCGGAGAGGATGTTGAGCGCCAGGCAGGTGATCATGATGGCCAGGCCCGGGAACAGCGCCTGCCACCAACGGCCGGCGAGCACGCCGCCGCGGGCGTCGGCTAGGATGTTGCCCCAGGTAGCGGTGGGCTCCTGGATACCAGCGCCGATGAAGGTCAGCGAAGCCTCGAAGATGATGGCGTCGGCGACCAGGGTAACGGTGAAGACCATGATCGGGGCGATGCAGTTACGCAGAACATGCTTGATCAAAATCCACGGAGCCTTGGCGCCGGAAACGATGACCGCGCGGACATAGTCCTCGCCGTACTCGGACACGATGTTGGCGCGCACGATACGGGCAATCTGCGGAGTGTACATAAAGCCGATGGCGAAGATGATCGACGGCACGGAGTTGCCCAGGATGGAGACGAAGACGGCCGCGAGGGCGATGCCCGGGATGGACATGATGATGTCCAAGATACGCATGATCGTCTCGGAGACGGCCTTGCGCGAAACCGCTGCAAGGGCGCCCACGACCGAGCCGCAGACCAGAGCCATGGCAGTGGCGCCAAAGCCGATAATCAGCGAGTAACGACCACCGTAGAGCATACGCGACAGAATATCGCGACCCTTATCGTCGGTACCGAAGATAAATCCGTTGCCGGGAGCCTGGCGAGCCGTAAAGATCTCGACCGGGCTATAGGGGGCAAGAAGGGGCGCCAGAATCGCAGTCAGGGCGACCAGCACCAGCACGACGGCGGCAATCTTAGAAGACAGCGTCATCTTCTTCCAGCCACCGAGCTTGAGCCCCTTGGAGGCAGCCTTCTCGAGCTGCTCGGTTTGCTTCTCTCGAATCTTTACCATAATCTACACCGTCCTGATGCGCGGGTTGATGAGCAGGTAGAGCATGTCAACCACGATGTTGATGATGATGAAGGCGAGAGCAACGACGATAACGACGCCCTGAACCAGGTTCGCCTCGTTGCCCTGAACGCCCTGCAGAATCGCGGTGCCCATGCCGGGGAGGTTGAAGATAACCTCGATGACGACGGCGCCGCCCATGAGGTAACCGATCTTAAGACCGAGGGTGGTGACCGGGGTGATCAGCGCATTGCGAAGAACGTTGATGCCGACGACGACCTTCTCGGGAACGCCGGCGCCGCGAGCCATACGGACATAATCCTTATCGAGCTCCTCGACCATGGCGGTACGCACGATACGAGTCATCTGGCCCGTCAGCGGAAATGCCAAGGCGATAGCGGGCATGATCATACGTCCCAGATAGCCAGCCGGATTCGTGGTGAAGTGAGGCAGAGCACCCGATGCCGGAAGCACCTTAAGGTAGGAAGAGAACAGCAGGATCAACAGAACGGCAAGCCAGAACGACGGGGTTGCCAAGCCGGCGATGGAAAAGACGCGGATCACTTGGTCCGGCCATTTGTCGCGATACAGTGCCGCGATGACGCCGAGTAAAAACGAAACGACCGCACCGATGGCAAGGCCGATGAAGGTCAGCTGCATCGTGACGGGCAGGGCCGTGGAGATGCGCTTGGCAACGGAGTTGCGAGCAGCACCATAGGTGCCCATGTCGCCATGGATCAAATCGCCCATATAGCGCACGTAGCGCACAGGCCAGGGGTCGTCCAGACCATACTTCTCATGGTACTCGGCAACCGCCTCGGGCGAGGCACCGTCACCCAACGCCGTGTAGGCGGGGTCGGTCTTGGAGAACGACATAAGGAAGAACACCAGGACGGTGACGCCCAATGCCATGATCGGCAGCGCCACAAGACGCCTTCCAATCAAACGTAGCAAGTTGTTCACGTTCTCTCCCCTTTCTTTTGTCGGTAGGACCAACTGGTATATGAGTACGGATACTCATTACAAGACCCGAGCGACATCGAGGTCGCCCGGGTCTTTGTTTCAACTATGAGGATACGGTCCCAACGACCGACATCCTGCATACAGACTCAAGCGAGTCTTACGCCTTGACGGTCGCAACGCCCCTGAAGGACATGCTCGTCGTGCCGATGCCCTTGAAGCCATCGAGGGCCTCGCCGTTGGGCGCAGTGGACGGATCGTCCCAGGAAGCGGAGACGGTCTTGACGTGGACAACGGGGTACAGAACGGCGTTGTCGGCAATGATGTCGAAGCACTCGTTCCACTTCTTCTGCTGCTCATCGCCCTCGGCGGCAAGAGCCTCGTCCATGAGACCGTGGAGCTTCTGCCACTCAGCGGACTCCTTCCACGGGCAACGGGTCTGCATCCAGACGTTGTCGCCGTACCACCAGTTGAGCAGCAGGTCGGGGTCGGCGCCGAAGCAGGAAGGATCGCCAGGGGCAAGGAGGATATCGTAGGCCTCGCCGCCGTCGATGGCAGCGTAGGTGGCCGGCGAGGTATCGGTCTGGATGGTCACATCGAAGCCGAGAGCGTCGAGGTCATTCTTGACCTGGGCGGCCATGCCCTTAATCTGCTCGTTGTCGGTGGTGCGCAGGGTGATGGCACCCGGGGTGATGCCAGACTCCTCGATGAGCTTCTTAGCCTTCTTGGCGTCGGTCTTGTACACCGTGGAAGCCTCATGATAGTTGGTGAAGCTCTTGGGCAGGTAGCAGCTGGCAGCGGTGGCAAGGCCGGCGAAGGTGTTGCTGACCATCTTCTCGGTGTCGAGCGCATACATGACAGCCTGACGGACCTTGACGTTGTTCCAAGGCTCCTTGGCGACGTTGAACATGATGAAGCGGGTGCCGAAACCCTGAACGTTATCGATCTTGCAGCCGGCGCTCTCGAGCTGGTCGACGGCGTCAGCGGTAACGAGCTCCATAACGAGCGTGGAGCCCTCCTGCTGAGCGGTAACGCGAGCGGTGGGGTCGGTCAGGATGCTGTACTGGATCTTCTTATCCTCGGCAGCATACTCACCGTTGTACTCGGGGTTGGGAACCAGGGTGATCTCGGTATCGGAGATAGAGTCGTACATCCAGGGGCCGGAGCCGATCGGCTGCTTGGCGCGATCCTCCTCGGTCTGGGTGGCCGGGGTAACGCGGACGATGGCCAGACGATCCTTGAGCAGGGAGAAGTTGGGGACCTTGGTCTTGACCGTCACGGTGCTGGCGTCCTTGGCCTCGATGGACTCGAAGGGCTGGAAGAACGGAGCATAGGTAGCGGAAGCGGCGCAAGCGGTGTAGGAGGCAACGACATCGTCAGCGGTGACCTCGGTGCCATCGGAGAACTTGGCGCCCTTGCGGATGGTGACCTCGAAAGTGGTGTCGTCCACAGACTTGGGATCGTCGGTGGCGAGCTCTTTGAAGGTGCTGTAGTCGTGGTAATCGATGCCGTAGAGGCCCTCGACGACGTGCCAGTTAGCACCCAGGCCCACAGCGGAGCCGGTGCTGGCGGGATCGAAGCTGGACGGAGCGTAAGCGGAACCAGCGGTGATCACGCCGCCGCCACGGTTGGCGGAATCGGTGGAACCGGAAGCGGAACCCTCGTCGCTAGAGCTGCCACCGCAGCCGGTGAGACCAAGCCCTGCGACAGCAGCGACGCTGCCGGTGAGGCCGAGGAACGAACGCCTGGACATACCCTTGTTGATGATGGCCATGTCTTCTCCTATCAATAGAGAATCTTACCCGGGAGCGCCTAGACGTGCCCCCGCGCAACTTGCGGACGATATATACCTTACCTACCGACGAACCCAACTGAGGTGCCGCGCTCGGCGACCGATACATACATACGCTTGAACGGTATTTGCTACCGTTCACCGAATTCATTGACAAACGATTCGCCAGACAGTATGTATCGACGAGGTGAGATATCAGTCTTCGTCAACCCGCAGGATAGCAGGGTTGTTCACCATGGCTAGTCAAACGTTTTAGCGTTAATTAAACCCGAAATCGGCTGGTAATCGCCGTGAAATAAATGATTGAAAATCACGCAATCATGTATATCAGTTGTTTAGAGGCGTGTTTAGTTTTCGGATTGCTTTGCCGCCGCCTCGGCGCGCTCGGCATTCCATGCAACGAGCGCCTCGTGAACCGCTTTGGCGACATCGGCAGGAATGCCTCGAACTTCCGCGATCTCTTGCTCGCTCGCCGCGCGCAAACGCTTCATCGAGCCAAAATGGCGCATAAGGGCACGTTTTCTGGTGGGTCCCACGCCTGGAACGTCATCGAGTACCGAAACCGTCATGGCTTTATCGCGCAATTCGCGATGGAACGTGATGGCAAAACGGTGCGATTCATCGCGCACCTGTTTAATTAGATAGAGCGACGCGGACCCGGTCGGCAGCACGACGGGAGTCTCGTCCCAAGGCACGAAAACCTCCTCATCGGCCTTTGCCAAGCCACAAACTGGTATATCGAGCCCAAGAGCCTCAAGTTGCTTGATCGCAGCGGTCAATTGCGGCTTACCGCCATCGACAACGAGCAAATCGGGGCGCGAGCCAAAGCGCTCGTCGGCCATGCGCTCGGGAGCATAACGTCGTCCCAAAACCTCGGACATCGACACGAAGTCGTTTGCCTCGTCCAATTCGGCCTGAATTTTAAAACGACGATACTGACTCTTGTCGGCGCGCCCGTTGGTAAACACCACCATCGAGGCGACCGTAAAGGTGCCATGCAGTGTAGAGATATCGAAGCACTCGATACGCAACGGCGGCGATGGCAGCGCCAACGCACTTTCGAGCTCCAGGAGCGCTTGATTGGTGCGGTCGTCAGCGTACCCCGTTCGCATCATGTAGCGCATGAGGGCATGGCGCGCATTTTTGGATGCCATATCGAGCAGACGGTGCTTTTCGCCACGCTGCGGCCTATGGAGATGGCAGGAACGCTCACGCTTGCCCGCAAGCCACTCCCCCAGCGCTTCCACATCCTCAAGCTCGACGGAAAGGTTGACCTCAGCTGGAATATCAGCCGTCTCGTCGTAATAGCGCTTAAGAAAGCCCGACTGGAGCTCTTCCTCGTCAACATCAAGACCCTTGTCGAGAATGAACTCGCAGGTGCGAACTGTTCGGCCCTCGCGAACGACGAAGACGCAAGCGGCGGAGATGGTCTCCTCGCGATAGAAACCGATGACATCTATATCGACACTGGAGGGAAAAACGACTTGCTGACGATCGTCCAGACCCCTGATGACCTCCAAACGACGTTTGACGCGTGCCGCGCGCTCAAAGTCGAGCGCCTCAGCGGCATCCGTCATCTCGGAGGTCAGCTCATCGACGACATCCTTGCGATGGCCCGACAAAAAGCGCTCGACACGCTTGACGTTCTTGGCATAGTCTGCCGGGGAAATCGCGCCGACACACGCACCCGGGCCGCGCCCGACATGGTAGTCAAAGCAGGGGCGCCCGTTTTGCGCGCAAACCATATTGACGATGTCTTCCTCGCCCTTGTGGGACTCGACGATACGGCGACAACGACGCCACTCCGCACAGGATGCGGAGCAGATGGGGATAACCTTGCGCAGCGTATCTATCGTCTCACGTGCCGCGCGGCTATCGGTATAAGGTCCAAAATAGCGCGTTCCCGGCTTATGACGCTCACGCGTGTATTTGATAGCGGGATACAGGTCGCCCTTTGTAATGGCGATAAAGGGGTAGCTCTTGTCATCCTTGAGGTCGACGTTAAAGTACGGATGGTACTGACCAATCAAATTGCGCTCGAGCACCAACGCCTCGTGCTCGGTCTCCACCACGATATAGTCAAAGCTCGCCACCAGCTGCATCATCAGCGGGATCTTCTGGCGCTCGTCCTGCAGCGTCACGTACTGACGCATACGGGCGCGCAGGTTTTTCGCCTTGCCCACGTAGATGACATCGCCCTTGGCGTCTTTCCAAAGGTAGCAGCCGGGCTGCGTGGGAACGCGCGAAACCTGCTCGGCAAGCGTTGGAATGTTGTCGTGACCGGCCACGCGCACCTACTTGCGACGAATCAGCGCCGAGACCTCGGGCATCTTAAGGACGACGGCAAGGCCAAAGGTAACAGCAAGCGAGACGACACCCGCAACGCAAACGTAGCCAAGAGTAATCAGAATCGAGCCGCCAAGTGCCCCGACAAAGTGCTCAAGCGCCCACATGACGCCGGCGCCTGCGGCAGCACCCAGGCCACCGAGCAAAAGGCCAAAGAAACCGCCATGCAGGATAGATTTAACCTGAAGACCACGCAGACGACGACGCAGCCACCACAGCGAGCAACCGACCAAGATCACGTAGTCGACGACATACGAAAGCGCGATTGCCGGCATACCGAAGCCCAGCACAACGCCAAACAGCAGAACCGAGCCGGCCTGGCCGATGGCGGAATACAGACAATAGCGGCTATAGGGCTTCATGTCGAGCAAGGCAGAGAAGCTCTTCTGCATCAGCACGACCACGCCGTAGAGCGGCAGGGAAAGTGCCAGGTAGATAAGGAACTCCGACACCAGCGCCACACCGGACTCATCGAACTTGCCAGCGCAGTAGATCATGTTGAGCGGACGCGCGAAGACAATCAGGTACAGCGCGAATGGAATCAGGAAGAACAGCATCTGGGCGACGCCACGCGAAATGCCCGTGCGGACGCTGTCGTAATCCTTCTCCTGTGCGTCGTGAGAGAGCTCGGTATAGAGCGCCGTCGAAAGCGAGGCGGCAATCAGCGCGTAGGGCAGCGTGTACCACAGGCGCGCATAGGCGATGACGGAAGGACCAGTCTCGGGCTGGACCACCAACGCAGCAGCGTTGGTGATAGAAGTCGAGACAAACATGCACACCGTGGCGAGCAGCGTCGGGATACCGAGCGCAATCGTCTGGCGCAGTGCGGGGTCCTTAAAGTCGATATGGATATGGGGATGCACGCCGTGCTTGCCAAGCGCGGGGATCTGACAAGCCATCTGAACAAAGACACCGAGGGTCGTACCGGCCGCAATCAAGATGATGCCGGCACGTTCGCCAAACTGTGCGGACACGGGCGCAAAGCCCATAAAGCTCGCAATGACGATCACATTGTTGAGGACCGGGGCAAACGTCGACCAGAAGTAGTCGCGGTGTGCGTTGAGGACGCCCGAAAACACCGAGCCCAAACCATAAAACAGAATCTGGATGGCAAAGAAACGGAACATGAACGCAGCGGTATCCATGCTGCCGCCGTCACCCGAAAGGAACGATTGCGTCCAGATAAAGCCCGGGGCGAACACGGTCCCCAGCAACGAAATGCCACCCAGCACCAATAGCAGAATACCGAGCAGGTTGCCCACGTACTCGTTCGAGGCCTCGCGACCCTGCTCACGCCTCACGCCCATGTACACGGGCAAAAACGCCGTCACGAGCATGCCGCCCATCACGAGTTCGTAGAGCATATTGGGCAGGTTGTTGGCGACCTGATAGGAAGACGAGAGCAGCGACATGCCGATAGCGGCCGCCATTGCCCACGTGCGGATAAAACCGGTGACGCGAGACACGATGGTCAGGATGGTCATAAGCCCGGCGGAACGACCAACCGTGGAGTAGTCCGACGAGCCCATGTCGTCAGTGTCGTCTCGCGACGAAGAAGCTTCGGATGAGGGTGTCTGAGGCGCAGATTCTTTTGCAAAATGAGCTCCGCACTTCAATTCTTCCTGCGGCATCGCTCAGTCCTCTCTCGTAATCGGGGCGACCGTCGCCCCGCAAAATGCAATTAAATCATCAGGTGCAAGCTCAAGCTGATAACCACGCTTGCCTCCCGAAATAAAAATGGTATCCCAAAGGACACATGTCTCATCAATGAGCGTCCGGTAGCGTTTTTTCATACCGACCGGACTGCAGCCGCCGCGAACGTAGCCAGTCGCCGCAAGCAAATCCTTCACATGCATCATGGCCAAGGACTTCTCCCCCGCGGCACGCGCGGCGGACTTTAGATCGAGCTCGTCGGCAACAGGGATGCAGCACACGACGTGGTCGTTGGACGGCGTCACGCAGACCAAGGTCTTAAATCCTTGTCCGGGCTCCTCGCCAAGCTGCTCCGAAATCGCGACCCCCAGGCCCGCCGACTCATCACCATCGTCTTCGTACGTATGTAGAACATAGGAAATGCCGGCGCTTTCCAGCTCGCGCATCGCATTGGTTTTTGGCGTCTTTACAGCCTTTGCCATGGCATATCCTTTCCCTCGCATTCGGACGCAAGGATTAAGTATATGTCCAATTCGGCTGCATACGTCACTTCGACACAGCAAGCGCCATCGAATCACAAGGAGTCGATGGCGCCCATAAACTGAATCGCCTATTTATTGAGCATCAAGTTGAGCCTGACGCTCCCGGTCACGCCTGAGCAACGGCGCCAAAAACTTGCCCGTATAACTCTGCGGACAGTCCGCAACCTGCTCCGGTGTGCCCGAAACCACGACGGTTCCGCCGCCGTTACCGCCCTCGGGGCCCATATCGATCAGGCGGTCGGCAACCTTGATGACATCAAGGTTGTGTTCAATCACCAGCACCGTGTTGCCCGCATCGACCAAGCGCTGCAGCACATCGAGCAGCTGGCGAACGTCCTCAAAATGAAGGCCGGTCGTCGGCTCATCCAAAATATAGAACGTCTTGCCCGTCTGGCGTCGATGAAGCTCCTTGGCGAGCTTCACACGCTGCGCCTCGCCGCCCGAGAGCGTCGTAGCGGGCTGGCCCAGGCTCACGTAGCCCAAGCCTACATCGTACAGCGTCTGGAGCTTGCGCTTAATCTGCGGGATATTCCCAAAGAAGGCCAGTGCCTCGGTGACGCTCATGTCGAGCACGTCCGAGATAGTCTTACCACGGTAGGTGACCTCAAGCGTCTCGCGGTTATAGCGTTTGCCGCCGCAGACCTCACAGGGGACATAGATATCGGGAAGGAAGTGCATCTCGATCTTAATTTGTCCGTCGCCCTTGCATGCTTCGCAGCGACCGCCGCTCACGTTAAAGGAGAAACGTCCCGGCGAGTAGCCGCGCGCCTTCGACTCCGGCGTACTCGCAAACAGCGCGCGAAGATCATCCCACAGGCCAATGTACGTAGCAGGGTTGGAACGCGGCGTGCGGCCAATCGGCGACTGGTCGATATCGATAACCTTATCGATACACTCGATGCCCTCGATTTTCTTATACGGACCCACAGGGCGCGTCGAACGGTGAATGGCATTCGTAAGGGCAGGTGCGATAGTGTCGGTAACCAGGGAGCTCTTACCCGATCCCGACACGCCGGTAACGACCGTAAGCGTACCAAACTCGATCTTGGCGGTAACGTTTTTGAGGTTGTTGGCGCGGGCGCCCGTGATCTTAAGGCAGCCGCGACCGGGCTTGCGGCGTTCATCGGGAACCCGGATCATTCGTTTGCCGGTCAGATAAGCGCCCGTCATCGACTCGGGACACGCCATGATATCGGCAGGCGTTCCCGCCGCGACTACGTGTCCGCCGTTCACGCCCGCGCCGGGCCCCATGTCGATCACATAGTCGGCAGCACGAATCGTATCCTCATCATGCTCGACGACGATGACGGTATTGCCGATATCGCGTAGGCGCTCAAGCGTCTTGATCAGGCGCTCGTTATCGCGCTGATGGAGGCCAATCGATGGCTCGTCCAAAATGTACAGGACACCCATGAGGCCGGCGCCGATCTGCGTTGCCAGGCGAATGCGCTGGGCCTCGCCTCCGGAAAGCGTCGCCGAGGCACGATCGAGGGTCAGATAGTCGAGTCCGACATCGACCAAAAAACGCAAGCGCTCCAGGATTTCCTTGACGATGCGCCCGCCGATAAACTGTTGGCGCTCGGTGAGTTCCAGGCCCTCAAAAAACTCGAGCGACTCACGGCACGATAGGCAGCAGACCTCGTAAATGGACTTGCCGCCCACGGTGACGGCGAGCATCTCGGGGCGCAAACGAGCGCCGTGGCAGCTCGAGCACGGCTCCTCGCGGATGTACTTCTCCAAGCGCGCCTTGGTGTTCTCATTCGTCGTCTCGGTATAGCGCTCGTACAGGATATTGCGCACGCCCGAGAACTTGGTGTCCCACTGGCTGCGGCGCCCATCGAGCTTTTGATAGTCGACCGAAATCTTCTGGTCGCCCATGCCGTCTAAAAACGCGCGACGCACCCGCGGAGGCAGATCCTCCCACGGCGTATCGACGCTCACCTTAAAGTGTTTGCAGACCGCAGCGAAAATCTGTGGATAGTAGTTAGAGTTGCCAAACAGGCTGCCAAAGACCCCGTCGGCGATCGACTTCGAGGGGTCTTCGATTAGGGCCTCGGCATCGACCGTCTTCTTAAGGCCCAGGCCATCGCACTCTGGGCACGCGCCATAGGGCGCGTTGAACGAGAAATCACGCGGCTGCAGGTCATCGATGGAGTGCCCATGCTCCGGGCACGCTAACGCCAGCGAATACTCCAGCAACTCGCCTTCGGTCCCCTCGGGAGCGTCGCGGTCGGGCAGCAAGTATACGTTCACATTGCCGTGCGCCAGCACGGTCGCCTGCTCAACAGACTCGGCGATACGGCCCAGAGAGTTCTCACGGATCACGATGCGGTCGACCACGACCTCGATATCGTGCTTGAACTTCTTGTCCAGATCGATCGGATCGTCGAGCGAGCGCACTTCACCGTCGACACGCACGCGGCTAAAGCCCTCGGCGCGAAGATCCTCAAACAGTTTGGTGTACTCGCCTTTTCGCCCGCGCACCACCGGTGCCAGCACAAACGCGCGGCGGCCCTCCCCCGCCGTCAAGACCTTGTCGGCAACCTGGTCGGTCGTCTGGCGCTCAATGACACGGCCGCATTCGGGACAGTGCGGGGTGCCCACACGGGCGAACAGCAGGCGCAGATAGTCATAAATCTCGGTTACGGTGCCAACCGTCGAGCGAGGGTTTTTAGACGTCGTCTTTTGGTCGATCGACACCGCCGGCGAAAGGCCGTCGATTGAATCCAAGTCGGGTTTGTCCATCTGTCCCAAGAACTGGCGCGCATAGCTCGAAAGACTCTCGACGTATCGACGCTGGCCCTCGGCATAGATAGTGTCAAATGCCAGCGAACTCTTGCCCGAGCCAGAAAGACCGGTAATGACCACGAGTTGGTCACGCGGAATGGAAACATCGATATCACGGAGGTTGTGCTCACGGGCGCCGCGAATAACGATAGAAGAATCAGACATGGAAGCTCCTTGCCTCCTATTGCATCGAATCATACTGCCGATGAGTTTAGCGCACTCGACGCGCACAGGTGTTCGTAATACAAGATTCGCAGACCTTTAGCTTTGCGTATCGGGCGCTTTGTTTCTCGAAATGCCGTGGAAAGGTTACAGTAATCTAATACTGAACTTAATTTGCTATACCAGAGGAACGTCCATGACCGAAGATATCCCCCTTGAAATCACTTCGAGCGACATGGCCAATCTGCCCATATTCATCGCCGTCCTTATCGTGGCCGCCGTCGTCGTGCGCGTGTATTTTTCAATCAAACGCAACGAAAAGCCACCCATTGCCCGCGTCTTTTGGTGCGCGACGCTCCTCATCCCGCTCGGCGTGGTAGCTGCATGGGTTACGAATCAATTGCTCGTAAATGAGGGCAGCTCCCTATGGGTCCTTTCTTATTCGGCGCTCGGTGCTGCCGCCGTCATGCTTCTTGTCGAGCCCTTGGTTTCGGGACTTATCGACCAAACCGACCTTGCGACGGGAACGGTTGCCTGTATTTGCCGTGACATCCTTGTCATCGCCGCTGTTTCAGCGCTCTCGTTCGTTTCACTCGAAATTGCCTGCAACGAAACGTTCTATCGCATTCCCGCCAACTCATTCGGGTTTTCCGTCGGGCTGCTCGCGACGGTTCTGCTCTCCCTTTATTTGCTGGGACAGCGTCATGGAGGCGTCATGGCTCTCGTGCCCGTCGTCTGCTGCATCCTTGGCATTGCCGAGCACTTCGTCATAACGTTTAAAGGCGAAGCCATCCTGCCAAGCGATATCTTGGCCCTTGGCACCGCAATGGAAGTGAGCGAGGGATACGAGTTTACCTTTACCGCCGGAATCGTAACCTCTCTCGCCCTGCTGGAGATTTCCCTGGGGCTTCTTTCGCTCATCCGACCGCGAAAGCTCCGTACGCCCACCCATGTCTTCCCCGCTATCGCCGCTAACCTCTGTGCTTTTCTGCTAGTGACCGTTGTGGGGCTCTCAGGCTTTTCCAACATCGACTTGGAGCAGGCGCTGGATTTTGGATTTGACCGTTGGCAGCCCATCACCACGTATGCGTCTCAGGGTTTTATCACTTCGTTCACCGAAATGGTCAACGAGTTGCCCATTGAGAAGCCCGAAGACTATACGCCCGATGAGGCGCAGAGCATCGAGCAGGAGCTCGCCGCCGCCTACGACAGCACATATGGCTCGAGCGAGCAGCGCGCGGCGGCCGTTGCCCAGTTCAATGAAATCAAGCCGACGATTGTTGCCGTCATGAATGAGAGTTTTAGCGACCTTTCGTGCTTTGAGCAGCTCCAGGCGGCCGGGTACACCGGCCCCGCATTCTACAACTCGCTTCCCGACACACTTGTTCGCGGCACCATGCTCGCTTCGGTCGCCGGTGGCGGAACGGCGAACTCCGAATTCGAATTTTTGACCGGAGCGACAACGGCCTTTGTCGGATTAGGCAAGATCCCCTATCAGCTGTATCAGATGAATGGCGTAAACAGCCTGGCAAAGGACCTTAAAGAGCTTGGGTATACCACTACCGCTATGCACCCGCAAAACCCCGTCAACTACCATCGAGATAAAATCTATCAGCAGCTGGGCTTTGGAGACTTTCTTTCAATCGGCGATTTCGAAGGTGCGCCCTATTACCATGCCGGCGTATGCGACTACGTCACCTACGACAAGATACTCGACCTGCTTAGAACCGACGAAGCGCCGCAGTTCATCTTTGACGTCACGATGCAAAATCACGGCGGCTACGACTATGGCACCGTTCCCGCCGAAGAGCTGACAAACTATTGGGTCGAGGGAGCCAGCGAAGGCGCCAACAGCGCGCTCAACACCTATCTCACCTGCATCAACGCATCCGACCGGGACCTCGAGTACTTTATCAACGAGCTCCGCAACATCGGCAGACCGGTTGTTCTTGTCTTTTTTGGCGACCATCAGCCGAGCGCCGCAACGACTCTCAACGACGAGCTGTACCCTCAGGAAGATACGGCAAGCCACGCTTTCCGTATCTATCAGTCGACATATCTCGTCTGGGCTAACTATGAGATCGCCGGCAATACCGAGCTCAACGTCTACGACACCGTCGGAGCAAACGAGATTGCAGCCATTACCCTTAATAAGATCGGCGCCCCGCTCACCAATTACCAAAAGGCCCTGCTTGCGACAAGGTCAGATGTGCCCACCATCAATGTCGCCGGCTATCTCGGTGCCGACGGGCTGCGCTACGACTTGGAATCGAAAGACAGCCCCTACGCCTCGACGATCGACAAGCTGCAGCGCATGCAATACCTCGAGTTCGCCAGCAAAGTTCAGTAAGCCCGCCCATTCGCTTGGGCCCATCGTATTGCAAGCACGCTCGGCCCAAACGCATCGCAAATGACTCCCGCTCGCAAACGAGGGTACAATGACGCTCGTGTCACATCGCGGGGCCCCGGCCCCAGCATATACAAAGGAGTCATACATGGGTTGCGAACACGCACAGGCCGCCGGCGGACAAACGTCGCCGTCGCAATTTGAGGAGAACACGCTGTCCGAGGTCAAGCGCGTCATCGCCGTGCTTTCCGGCAAGGGCGGTGTCGGCAAGTCATTTGTCACCGGTGCCATCGCCACCGAGCTTGCCCGTCACGGCCACAAGGTCGGCGTCCTCGATGCCGACATCACCGGTCCCTCTATCCCCAAGATGTTCGGTATGAGTGGACGCCACGTCCATGCCCTTGGCAACCTTATGCTGCCCGAAATCTCCGAGCACGGCGTCAAGGTCATGAGCTCCAACCTGCTGCTCCAAAACGAGACCGACCCCGTCCTTTGGCGCGGTCCGGTCATCGCAGGCGCCATTAGGCAGTTCTGGAGCGAGACCTCGTGGGGCCCCATCGACTACCTACTGGTCGACATGCCTCCGGGAACAGGCGACGTTGCGCTCACCGTCTTCCAGTCGCTGCCGGTCGACGGCATCGTCATCGTCACGAGCCCGCAGGATCTGGTCTCGATGATCGTCGCCAAGGCGGTCAACATGGCCGAGAAGATGAACGTCCCCATTCTGGGCATTGTCGAGAACATGAGCTATATTGAGTGCCCCGACTGCGGCAAGAAGATCGAGGTCTTTGGCAAGAGCAAGCTCCCCGAGGTCGCAGAGCGCTATAACCTCGACATCTTGGGCCAGCTTCCCATTAATCCGGCACTCGCCGAGGCCTGCGATAAGGGCGAGGTCGAGACTGCGCTGCCCGATGGCATGTTGCCCAAGGCAGTCTCTGCCGTCGAGGCTATTACCCCGCACGAGACCGACGAGGCCTAAGTGAACGCGAGCGCCCTCTATGACGTCTTGGTAATCGGCGGCGGGGCTTCAGGCCTCGCCGCCGCCATTACGGCCGCACGCGCTGGCAAAAGCGTCTGCATCGTTGAGCGCGATGTCGCCTGTGGCCTCAAGCTCCTTGCGACCGGTAACGGCCGTTGCAACCTCTCCAACGAATCGATTGATCCTCAGCGGTATAACCACCCCGCATTCGTCGAATCCGTCATGGGCCCCCAGCCCGAACAAGAGCTTATGGGTTTCTTCTCCTCGCTGGGCATCATGACAACCTCCGAGGAAGGCCGGCTGTACCCGCGCTCCCTTCGCGCCGAATCGGTGCGCGACGCGCTTCTCAGCGTTTGCGACCGCCTAGGTATCACCTTAATCTGCGGAGCCAACGTTGCCTCGGCGCACAAAGCTTCCGAAGG
Organism: uncultured Collinsella sp.; assembly: GCA_938023905.1. GTDB lineage: Bacteria > Actinomycetota > Coriobacteriia > Coriobacteriales > Coriobacteriaceae > Collinsella. Next base: position 106,559 of record CALJCO010000011.1, read on the forward strand.
CTGGGCACTCCAAATAGACCGTCCGGCGCGGGCACTCAAGGCAAAAAAGCACGACGACCGAAAATCGGAGCTCCGCTCGCTTCGGAAAGCGCTCGCCGATGTCCCTCGCAAGAACGAGGCCCTGCAGGCACATGCCGTAATTATCGCCACGGGCGGCAACCCCACCGGTATCGCCGATACGTTTCGCCTCCCCCTCACTTCGCTGCGCCCCATCCTCTGCCCCGTATCGGCAACGGTCTTTGGCGATCGGGCGGCGCTCAAGACGTTGGATGGCCTGCGCGTCCGCGCCCGCTTGACGCTCGCCCGCAATCATAATGAGCTCTGGCACGAAGACGGTGAAGTGCTGTTTCGAACCTTCGGTATCTCGGGCGTCGCTGTCTTCAACCTCTCTCGTCGTATCCAGCACGGCGATACGATCCTGCTCGACGTTTTCCCCGACCTCTCCAAAGACGAGTTGCTCAATATGCTCAACCGGCGCGTTCAGCTGCTCGGCGGCTTTTCGCCCCGCGATCCCCGTTGGCTCGACGGCATGCTCGCCCCGCAACTCTCCCGCGTCGTCTGCACAGCGTTCGAGCAGTGCCATCCAGGCTCCAACGATGTCATCCACCTGGTCTCGATCCTCAAGCACTTTAAGTTGCTCGTCAAGGGAACAGCCGAGGAGCGCTCAGCGCAGGTCACGCGTGGTGGCGTATCTGTCGAGAGCATCTCAACACCCAGCCTACGCGCGCGCAGCGTTGTCGACGCCCCGCTTTACGTCTGCGGTGAAGCGCTCGACATCGACGCCGATTGCGGAGGCTTTAACCTTGCGTGGGCCTGGATCTCGGGCATTCGCGCTGCAAGCAGCCTGTAGCCGCGCAGTCTATAATCAAAAACGCATTCGGGCCGTCTGGGATACCGGACGGCCTCTTTCTTGCCTCTAAGGAGACCTCGATGATCGAAATCACCCAAGTCAACGCGTCGCTCGATGAAGCCGGCGATGAAAATGCCTGCCTCATTGTTGGCAAGCGAGTCGCCAAGCGCGTCCTACGTTGCAAGGACTCCGAGATCAAGTCCATCGAGCTCCACCGCAAGTCAATCGACGCTCGCAAAAAACGAGACGTCCATTTTATCCTGAGCTTTCGTGTTGAGCTGACTAGTCCCCACCTCGAGCGAGAAGCGGTCGACAGCGTTGCCGAGCGTGACCGTTCGCGCGTACGCGCGATAGAAGACGATGAGCCTTCATTCCCCTCCCCCGCCTCCGACGCGCCTCAAGAACGCCCTGTCGTTGTCGGCGCCGGATGCGCCGGCCTTTTCGCTGCGCTTACGCTCGCCGAAGCAGGTCTTAAGCCCTTGCTCATCGAGCGCGGCGACCCGGCATTTCGCCGCTCGCAGGCGATCGACCTCTTTCTAAAGGAGCGCATCCTCGACCCCGAGAGCAATATCCAGTTTGGCCTGGGCGGCGCGGGAACCTTCTCGGACGGCAAACTCAATACGGGAACCAAAAATCCCGCCCATCGCCTTATCCTCGAAACCTTCGTCGAGGCGGGCGCGCCCCGCGATATTCTGTGGGATGCCAAGCCGCACATTGGCTCCGACATCCTTCCCACGGTCGTCACCGCTATATCCCAGCGCATCGAGCAGCTCGGAGGTGTCGTCCGCTATCGAACGAAGCTCGTCGACATTCGCATCGACGCGTCTGGCGCCATCACCGGTATTGATGTCCAATCGTCCCAAGACGCCGCTTGCGAGCCAATCGAGACAAAGCACCTCATCCTCGCCTGCGGGCATTCTGCTCGCGATATTTTTGAGCTCCTTAAGGGCCACAACGTGGCCCTCGCGCAAAAGACCTTTGCCATGGGCGTTCGCATCGAGCATCCGCAGCGCGACATCGACCGAGTCCAATACGGAGCCTCGGCGGGACATCCTGCCCTCGGAGCAGCCCCTTACAAGCTCGTCGCCCATCTTCCCAACGGCCGCAGCGTGTTCTCGTTTTGCATGTGCCCCGGCGGGCAGGTTGTCGCCGCCTCTTCCGAGCAGGGCCACCTGTGCGTCAACGGCGCCAGTCTCAATGCCCGCGACGGACGCAATGCAAATGCCGCCCTGCTCGTTAACGTCACGCCAGAGGACCTTCCCAACGATGACCCACTCGCCGGCATCGAGCTCCAGCGCGCCTGCGAGGCGGCCGCCTACCGCCTGGGCGGTTCCAACTGGAACGCACCGGCACAGCTCGTCGGAGATTTCCTCGCAGGACGCGCCAGCAAGGCGCCCGGAAAGGTAAAGCCCACCTATCCGCTCGGTGTGACCTGGACGGCAATTGACGAAGCCCTGCCGCAGCATATCGTCGAGTCGCTCCGCCTGGGACTTCCCCTACTCGGAAAAAAGCTACGAGGCTACGACCGCCCCGACGCCGTTCTTACCGGCGTGGAGACTCGTTCGAGCTCACCGGTCACTGTCACCCGAGACCGAACGTGCCATGCCGTGTCGACCCCGGGCCTCTATCCTTGTGGTGAGGGAGCTGGATATGCCGGCGGCATCATGAGCGCGGCCACCGACGGCATCCGTTGTGCCGAAGCCCTGATCGCAGACCTCTAACGCACGAATTCCAGCGCGCAAAAGACACAGGCCCCAAGCTCCACAGGGAACTCGGGGCCTGTTCACTATTTCTTAAACCGTGCACCCTGGCGTCTTCTGCCCGATGCGAACGTGGAACCCTTGCGGGCCTGCGAACGTAAGCGCTCAATCGTCTCGTCCTCAGACGCACCCTCGAGCATCGCCCGAATCTGAACGACGGCATCGCGCAGGCGCGCCGCCTCCTCAAAGTCCATGGCGGCAGAAGCGTTACGCATATCCTCTTCCATGGTTTCGACGATCCGCACAAGCTCGTCATGCGGCAGTTCTTCCAACTGCCCCGCAAGTGTCTGCTCGGACGCCACCGTTTCCGGCACGCCACCCTCGCCCGACTCATCGGGCGTATAGAATGCGCCATGGCCAAGAGAGTCGCCCTTCGAGCGCCCCTTGGAACCCACGGTTTTTTCGGCCTCGGCAATAAAACTTGAGATGTCGTTGATGGCCTTGCGCACCGTCTTGGGCACAATGCCATGCTCTTCGTTATATGCCATCTGAATCTCGCGACGGCGCTGCGTCTCCTCGATGGCCTCTTTCATCGAATCGGTCACAACGTCCGCATACATGATGACTTCGCCATCGGCGTTACGGGCCGCGCGGCCAATCGTCTGAATCAGCGAACGGCGGTTGCGCAAGAAGCCTTCCTTATCGGCATCGAGAATTGCCACCAGTGAGACCTCGGGAAGGTCTAGGCCCTCGCGAAGCAGGTTGATGCCAACGAGAACATCGATCTTGCCCTCGCGCAGCGTTCGCAGGATCTCGACACGGTCCATCGTCGCTGTATCGGAGTGCATGTAATTGACCTTAATGCCGGCATCAAGCAGATGGTCGGTCAGGTCCTCGGCCATGCGCTTGGTGAGCGTGGTCACCAGCACGCGCTCCTTGCGGGCAACGCGCTCGCGAATCTCGTCCTCAAGATCGTCAATCTGCCCACGAACCGGACGCACATCGATCTTGGGGTCGAGCAGACCGGTCGGACGAATAATCTGCTCCACGTCGTTTTGGCTCACCCGCAGCTCGTAGTCGCCCGGCGTGGCCGAAACATAGATAAACTGGGGTATCCTTGCCTCAAACTCATCGAAACGAAGCGGGCGATTATCGAGTGCCGAGGGCAGGCGAAAACCGTGTTCCACCAGCGTTACCTTACGCGAGCGGTCGCCTTCATGCATGCCGCGGATCTGCGGCACCGTCACATGGCTCTCGTCGATGATACAGAGCATGTCCTTAGGAAAGTAATCGATCAGGGTAAACGGCGGCTCACCCGGCTTGCGACCGTCCAGATGACGCGAGTAGTTCTCGATGCCGTTGCAAAAGCCCATCGTCTCGAGCATCTCAAGATCATAATCGGTGCGCTGCTGCAGACGCTGCGCCTCGAGCAACTTGTCGGTCGCCTTGAGCTCCGCCACGCGCTTCTCGCACTCTTCGCTGATCGATTTCAGAGCCGCCTTGACCTTCGGCTTCTCGGTCACGTAGTGCGATGCCGGCCATACGGGGATGGCCTCGTACTCACGAAGCATCTCTCCGGTGACCTCATCGATCTCGGCAATCAGCTCGACCTCGTCGCCAAAGAACTCAAACCGCAACGGATGCTCGGCATAAGGCGGATACACGTCGACAACATCGCCGCGCACGCGGAACGTGCCGCGTGCCAGATCATAGTCATTGCGATCATATTGAATGTCGATAAGTGCATGGATAAAGTCATCGCGCTCGAGCGGCACCTTCTTGTCGACGTTTGGAGCCAGACCCGCATAGTCCTCAGGAGAGCCAATGCCATAGATACACGAGACCGATGCGACAACGATCACATCGCGTCGAGAGAGCAGTGACGCGGTCGCCTGATGGCGCAGCATCTCGACCTCTTCGTTAATCGAGGAGTCTTTCTCGATATATGTATCGCTTTGCGGCACATACGCCTCGGGCTGATAGTAGTCGTAGTACGAGACAAAGTAGACCACAGCGTTGTTGGGAAAGAACTCTTTGAGCTCGCTCGCAAGCTGAGCGGCGAGCGTTTTATTGGGAGCCATGACCAGCGTCGGCTTCCCCAGGGCCTCAATAGTCTTAGCCATCGTGAAGGTCTTGCCCGAACCAGTCACGCCCAGTAAAACCTGATAGCGATCTCCGTCCCTCACACCCTGCACAAGCGACTCAATGGCCTTAGGCTGAGAACCTGCAGGCTCATAAGGAGATACAACCTTAAATGGCACCTCAGAGCCCTCAACGCCAAAACGTTTGAGCTCTCCTCCAACACGCTCAACTTCAAATTCCGCCATGGATACTCCTAACTCATATATCTGCAGTATACGCAGGCGGCAGGCATAGTCCTATACGAACCGATCGGGATAGAGGGTCTTATACCGAACCCAGGCATTATTGACACGAATCAGATAAGCCTGAGTTTCAGGGAAGGTAATCGCATTATGGAGTGACGTGTTCTGCTGCGCCCATCCGTCGACATTGCCCATACCGGCGTTATAGGCGGCAATGGCACTGTCAGTCGACCCGTTAAAATACGCTAGAAGATACGAAAGATACGCACAGCCAAACTCGATATTCGTAGCCGGATCGTTAAGGTTGTCGGCCGAATACTCGTCACCGTCGACAAGGCCCTTGGCGATCATATCCTGAGCAGTCACGGGCATCAGCTGCATCAATCCCTGAGCACCCTGATTCGATTCGGCCTTGGGATCCCAATTCGATTCAGACTTAATGACAGCGCACACCAGATACGGATCCAGATTATGCGAAATACTGGATTGCTTTACATATGCCTCGTAGTCAATCGGATACAGCGGCTTAAAGAAAGCGGCAGGAGCACACGAGTAAACGAATGAGATAAGGCCGAAGGCAAAAACGGCAGCCAGCGGTATAAGGCGATACCACGCAAAGAAACGTGTCTTAGGCATCGGCATCCTCCTTATTCGCAGTGTCTATAAACCCATGGCATGCAAGCCATGAGTCAAGCTGCTCAAAGAGCGAATTATCGCCTGCGGTATTATCAATCACCGTTGTAGCGAGATTGCACAGCGCAGACTCATCGGGCTGGCAAGCAGAACGGGCATCGAAATCAGATGGCTCCATGCCACGCTGAATGGCACGCTCGCGACGAACTGCTAAAGGGGCGCTGATGACCAGAATTTCATCAGCCAAGCCAAATGCATCCTCAAAACCAGTCGGGGCAGAAACCTCGACAACCGCAAAGGGATAACGGGGGGACGAAACCGTGCAGCAAACCGGATCAAGAATCCTCAGTGACAGCTGCTCAATGAGAACGGGGTGCACAATGCTATTGAGCCTCGCGACCGCATCAGGAGAAACAAAAGCTCGAGAAGCGAGGATGTTACGGCGAACGCCACCTTCCTCGTCCAAAATATCCCAGCCAAATTCTTCCGCGAGGGCATTGACGATATCGGAGCCTGGCACATACAGCGATTTGGCAAGCTCGTCCAGATCGATAAGCATGGCGCCATGAAATTCGAGATAGCGGCAGGCAGTCGACTTACCCGAAGCAATATTGCCCAAGACAAAAACGGTAAACATCAAGTCCTCCCTAACGCCAATGGGAGTTATTATCGCGCAAATACAAAAGAAGGACTCAAAATACAGCCAAACAGTAAGAGCGCATACGGGGGAGCTAGGTCTCAAAGCACAACGTGTATATAACGCAAAAAAGGGGGAGGCCGCGAGGCCTCCCCCTTCTCAGTTCGATGACGGCTCGG